>NZ_JBANAZ010000056.1:0-62570 GCF_059803455.1 Bradyrhizobium sp. UFLA05-108
CCGTTCTCCGCTGTTGAGGGCGGAGACACAGAACGCACTATGCCGAATCGATTACATGCAGATCAGTGTGAATCATGGGGAAAACGAGCCCGTTCGGCATAGTTCGCCGAGCGGCATAAACTTGCAAGCTCTGCGGCGTCGAGCCACAGGCCTATTTGACCGACGTCCTCACCAGACTGGTCAACCTCTGGCCGGCCTCGCGTTTGGACGAACTCATGCCCTGGACGTGGAGCACCGAGCGAGCTAACGGCCTCGCCGCTTGATGAACTCGCCTCCTGGATCGCGACCGCTCCTGCAGGCCTCGGCTCCGTGTGTTCTGGCAGCTTCAACAAGCCGTCCCGTGCCGCCTTGCGCCAGGCTGACAAGTGCTGCGGCGACAGACCGTGGCGCCGCGCGACATCCGAGACGATCGCGCCTGGCACCAAGGATTCCGCGACGATCCGTTCCTTGACCGCGTCGCTCCAGCGCCGCCGAACTCGCAGCTGCGATGCATCAACAACACGCTCGACCATCTGTGCAATCCGTCCACTTCAAGACGAACGCATATTGCCAATCTGCTCAACAGCAACAAGGTGCGGGAGACACGCCGCTTACGCTATACTTCCCGCCAACAATGTTCCTTCACCGACAGAAAATCTTGTCCGGCAAGCCGTTGCCGGGAGGTAGGCGGAGGGCTTCCGGTCACCATCTCGAACATCACAGCGCCCAACGAATAAATATTAGTCCAGGGGCCGATGTCGCCGACCGGGTCGAATTGCTCCGGGGGCGCGTAGGTTTCCGTTCCGATGAACTGAATAGGCCCTTTGACGGCATCTCCGAAGTGGACGGCCGCGCCGAAGTCAATCAGTGGAGGCGAGCCGTCAGGTCGGACGACGGTGTTGTCGGGCTTGATGTCCCGATGGAGCAAGCCCCGACGGTGCAATTGGGCCAGTCCGTCGCACAGGGGTAAGATCAATCCTTCGATTTCTTGGTCTGGCATCGAGCCGCTAATGCTGGAAATCTGATCGCGCAGACTGCCGCCGGCTTCGTAATCCATGACAAAGTAGCCGGTGCCGTGGGCCTGAAAAAACCGACTTACACGCAGGATGTTGGGGTGAAGAAACAGGGCAAGCTTCCGCGCTTCCTCCAAGAACTTGCTCAGGCCGTTGGCGAACAGGGATGCTGCGCGACTGCTCAAAGCCTCAAGGTCGCCACCGTGGCTTCGTTTGACCAATCGATGCGGCGTGTATTCCTTGATGACGACACGCTTTTGCAGGTGCTCGTCGCGGCAGAGGTAGGTCGTTCCGAAGCCGCCCTGTCCAAGCACGTCTTGTCGACGTATTCGGCGAGCTGGTGCCCAACGTTCAGCGGTTCAACTGGCTCAAACAAAGGATGCCTGCTGGGAAATGAAATGGAGGCTGTCGCGCGCCATGGAATACTGCCCCCTCATATTGCCTCAGATGACAATGTTACCGAAGTCACCCTGGTGTCTTCTGGATCGGCTGCCGCGAGTCGGAGCAAGCCGCTCGCGAAGCGCGCCCCCCAGAGTGCCGTAGCGAGCGAGCGGCTTGCGGTGCTTCAGCGAAAGAACCTGTCAGGATTAAATACGAAGGCGCGAAGCTTGGACCGATAGTGTGATCTCTGTGTTGCTGATGAGCTGTCGAGCGGCCTTTGATCGCCAATTCTTCACCAATCGCTGCACCGTGCGCCGCTGATGGCCGCTGAACCGACCGGGCGCATGCGCTTCCAGCAGGGAGAGAAGATCGACCGCGGACAAGTGCGGAGCTGCGGCGAGCCATTCCTCGATGATGGGAATGTATGGGTCGAGCATCGATGGCCGACGTGGCACAGGCTTGCGCCGCACATAGCGACGCCGATGAATGCCTCGCTGCTCACCCTGTTTCCAACCATCGCCGAGCTCTCGGGCAAAGGCCGCCAAATCACTGTGCCCCTGCGCGACAGTCATCGCTGACTTTCCAGCCCGTTGATCGACACGCTTACCCAACTCATTCTGAGCGTCCCGCATCTGTGCCAGCAATGCCACCGGATCAAGCGTCCGGTAAATCTCCCGCAGCCGACCTTTGAATGCCTCATTGAGCCTCGGGTGGACCAATGCTCTTTCGTACGGCGTAGCGGGAGGAAGATAGCGCTTGATCATCTTGGCACCTTCGCGGTGCTTCTCCTTCAGCTTAAACGAGGGCTGGAAGAAATTGATGTATAGCCGGGCCGCCGCAAACAGGCGAGCCAATGAACGAGCGGCATCAATGCCTTCAAACCGCCCGTAGCCCACCAGGCGGCGAACGATAGCTCCGTTCTTTTGTTCAACGAATGCCTGATCGTTCTTCTTGTAGGCCCTGGAACGAGTGACTTCGACATCGTGAGAACGGCACCACGACACGACCGTGTCGTTCATGAAGGCGCTGTCGTTGTCAAAATCGAGCCCCCGAACGGGCCAGGGAAATAGGTTCTGCGCGCGCTCGAGAGCTTCGACCACAAGAGCTGCTTCACGCACAACAAGCGGAAAGCATTCGGTCCACCCCGTTGCGATATCCACCATTGTTAGCGTCTGAATGAACGCGCCGGATACGGACATGCCTCCGTGCGCAACCAGATCCGCTTCGCAGTACCCCGGCGGAGGTGCCCCCCAATCATTGAATGTACGCACCGGGACTTGCCGCCGTACGGCACTGGAAAAGCCCGCCCGCCGTCGGCGTCCTCCGGCTGCTGCAATCTTTACGTCGCTCAGCAGGCGATCGATCGTCGCCGCGCTCACCTTCAAAACTTTCGACCTCTCATCGGCAGAAAGCTTCAATCTGCCGTGCCGTTCAAGAGCCGGAAGCAAAAACGGGATCATCGCGACGAGCCGCTTACTGCAGAGCCGGTCAGAGGCGTCCCATAGCACAATCAGTGCAACGCGAATGGAAGCTCCGTAGGTCCGACTCCGTCGCCGCGGCACGGCCGATCCCGATGCCCCGTCCACCGACAGCGCTCGGATCGCGTGCTTGCGATGCCATCCCGTAACGGCACACAGCTCGTCCAGGATCCGTGCCTTCTCGAGCCGTCCGCTCGCCCGATAACGCTCCACCAGCGCTGATGTGATCTCGCGCTTTGCGCGCATGCTGATCTTCCCTGCCATACCCGCCACCGAACTGATTCGGCAGCTCCGCCCCAGACACGACAGAGAAGTTGTCCGGTAACATTTTTAGTGAGGCAATGCGGGGGGCAGTTCCGGATGGCGTTTGACATGGAGGCAGTGATCACGACAAATAGGCGCCATACGGCAACTTCGCCACCGGGGAAAAATGTCGTCGACGGATATCGGAGCGGTGTCCGTGCGTGTCGTTTCAATGGTGAGAGCGGCCCTCGCCAACCAAATAGACCCCCCTCGGTTTTTTTCGGGCTCAAAAATTGGCGAAAAATCGGACCGGAATTCGCCAGTCATCTCAGTGGGATCTGAGATCGAGTCGTTTTCAAAACGAAATCGAGTCGCTCTAAAAGGGAAATCGAGTCGTTTTCAAAGTGTCCGCACATAACCCTTGATCTGATTGGTGGGCCTGCCTGGACTCGAACCAGGAACCAGACCGTTATGAGCGGCCGGCTCTAACCATTGAGCTACAGGCCCCGCCGCGACGTGGCTGCCGACCTGATACTCTGGCCAGCACTCGGGGAAAAGCCATGCCGTTTGGGGCTTTACTTGCCGCGGGATCCCGCCAATCAACGACCGTTCCAAACTCCCCCCGCAACAACTCTTCGTTATCATCTGTAGCCTGGTTATCCAATCTCAAAGTGAATTAGTTGGAAACCCGCGCGCTGGAGCAGCTAGTGCTTGCCAAGCTAGAGCGGAAGCTTGGGCTGTACGCGCGCAAGGCTGGAGCGGTGCCCGCCTGGCTTCACCACGAGTTCATCATTGCGCGGCATCGGTTCATTGCTCCGCCCAAGCCATGCTCTTGCCTGCATGAAGGAATCCTTCAAAAACGCCGCTCAAATGGGCGTTTCAGACGCCCCGAGGCAGGTCATCGCAGCAATCGATACCAGGCATCGTCTATGTATGGACCAAGCTGCGAGCGGGATCAGGTAAGCCGCTTCCCGAGCGAAAAACGACTTAAAGAACGAGAGTCATTTCAAAAGCTGGGCGACTTTATACCGTTATCGGCGAACTCACCACAAAGCACCATCAGCTGACGCGGTGCGCACTCTTAAAGGACGCCAGAGTCTCGCGCTGCGAAATCTCTGCTGCTGCTCGACGTTAAAGAGGACATGACTCTTCAGTGACAATGCTCGATGAAGACTTGGCTCGCATTCGTGCTCACCGCAACAATATACACCGGTGTCGACTGCTGCTAAGGACGAGATTGTCGGTCATAGAACGCCAGCTAATCGAGAGACGCCTTGCAAAGGAGCAGGCCGCGTTCAACTCTTTATTAGCCAAGACCTTCCCGCTCACATTTTCACTTCCGAAAGATCCGACCGACTCCCCGAAACTTCAAGGCGGGAAAAGTTGGGATCGTGCGTAAACATCGAACTCAATTTGGACCGATTTTCCAAATACATCAGACCGGTTTGGTCATTGAGGCCATTGGTCAAGAAGCTCGAGCGGATCGGTACGCATTTCGAGTCGCGGAACAACGTGTTGGATTCGACGGGCTCACTCGCGTTCGTATCCGCTCGCCTTGTTCTTCCAGGCGAATGTTCATTGCGCCCCCAATGGGGCTCAGGGCAGTTGTGTTGATCTTCTTTTCGCACGTTGCAATCGTCTTTGTGATGATCGCACTTGATGTTCTTACCGGCAGTCGCGACCCGATCGCGATCGAGTTTAGGGCCGAGGCTCTGGATGCGGATCGGTAGGACGCTTGACGCGGCAATGCTGAACGCGGCTTTTCGTGGTAGTGTCCGATGGACAGCGATGATGATCCGCATTAGTTCGCGCTTGCGGGCGGTGAGTTCGGGCGCCTACAGGATTGCTCTCGCAGACGGTGGTCGCGAGCACTTGAGGAGGGATGGCGTCGGAGCCGCCACGCTCAACTCTTTGCGGCCAACGGTGGTTAGACAATCAGGAGGGACGAAGCGATACCCAACAGCGCTCTCTGCGACAAGCGTCCGTCCGAGTCATGAAATCGCGAATTGCGGGGTATCTTCCGGCCAGCTGACTCGGCGTGGGAATAAGTGTTTCGGTGCCGTAATCTAGCTGCATAAGTTCCACATAGAGTTGCCGATAGCTGTCAACTGTTATCGCGGTACGCTCGGAATTGAAGAAGTTTGCCGGTTCTGCCGCGACAGGCACGAAACCCAGCAGAAGAGAGGTTCTCACCTTCTGCGGATCATCGGAAGCAGGCCGTGTATACGCGATCGCCCGTTCCGGATCGTCAATGAAGATCGTGCCTAAGACGCGATGCAGCAAATGTATTCTCATGGCAGAATTTTGCATGCGTCCTTTCCGATAGTGACCATCGCGTAGCATGCGAGGCGGGCTTTCGGCCTCAACCAGAATTCTGCGGGCGCCCATCTCCCGCGTGAACCTGGCGAACAGTTGCTTCATCCTCCGCGTAGATAGTCTTCCGCGGTCGGTTGAGCGGATAGCAATGTATGGAACATATATTGACTGTGGGATCATGGGGTTTAGCCGGACCAAACCAGCCCCGATTGCGTGTTGCGCACGAACGAGCAGGAAAAAGCGCGCGATGCGAGGTTTGTCAAAGAGCTCCTTGAGTCTATCGTCCGCTTCTAAGTCCGTTAAAGTGAATGCCTCCTTGAGGATTGATATTGCGCGGCGATAGTCAACCGCTGCCTCGACCAATACCAGGGCGTCGGAGCCTTGATCGTGACTGACGGCGAGCGCGTTCGGCGCGTCGCCCATTTGCAGTTGGAAATTTGCCAGTGCCGATTCTTCGGTGGCCATGAGTTCCAATGAATTATTCAGACCGAGCGAAGTCTGCGCCTCCCCGACGTCCTCCGCTTGCGCATGGACACACTTGTTCTGTCGCAACCACGAATTTCCGGCTCGGCGCCTCGCGCCGGAAGCCGTGAACATGACGTTTCGAGACGCGGCAACCGGCATGCATCACAGAGCGGGCGGCCCCTCAGCGATGAGCCCAAAGCCTCGGGTCCGCCCTACATCACCGGGTGGCTGGGAGGACGGTGATGCTGGTTACGACAAAGCAAACAGCATGCCGAAGGGAAATCGCCGCTTCTAACCGGCATGGGCTTCAGACATGTTTGAGGCTGAACCTTGCGCCGGCTGCCGTCTGTCAGAAATGTCTCGAAGCTAACAAACCAAGTAGCGCGCGATCGTCACGGCGCTGGCGCGATCCAATGTTTAATCTGCGGACTAGCTACGCGGCGAACAATTCCGCCCGGAGCGACCTTTAGAAGCGGCCGGCTGCTCTTTCGCTTCTCTGCTTCGCCATTCTCGTAAATGAAAATGCGTGCGTAGCAACGCTACAAGAACCAAAGATGCCTTATGATGGGGCAGACCGCGATGCGAGCAACAGCCTCCCGTCGACGAACAGCACCAAAATCCGCCCGTCGTTCCATGCAAATAGCTGGAACTTGGTGCCTTCCACAATCTCGCTTGATGTGAGAGTGCCCGCGCAACCGAATACGTGAACGACGTCTGCGTAGTTCGCGCCAGGCTTGACAACGCTTAGCTGGGAGCTTCTGACGCGACAATGCCCGCTCGGCAATGAGCGAGCGTCAACTGACTTATGATCCGCATCCATGTCATCAGGGGCGGCCGGATCGGCGAAGATCTCGCTCGACGGAGCGCTGGCCTGTGCGGGTCGAGGCCCACTCGCTATGCCGCCTGACTCCGTGAATAGCCATGCGGAGACCGCAATCACTGTGATCGGGATTATCTGTCGGTTGATGGGATAGCCTGTCATCGCGAACAATTGGCCATGAATTCGTTACGTTCAGTACAGAGCTTCTTTCCAATAACTAAGAACAACATGTTTTCGCCTTGTGTTGTTAGTCTCTCCGAGAAATGCGACACGACTATGAGCCGAACGCGACTGAAGCGGTCTCAAATTGCTCGGTCCGGTATCAGGCTGCCTGACCCCGATTAAGACAGAGCGGGGCGAACGCGGCGCCGTTCATGGCGGCGCCGGGTCCGCCCCTCCATCACCGCGACGGCTCGGCGATGTTGTTGTGCGCAGAAGCAAGCTCTGTGCCGAACTGAAAAGCCGGGAGGTTGTGCAGGTCCGGCGAGCTCGAAATTAGTCGAAAGTCCCAAGAGAAGCATCCAAGCAAACAGGCCCGCGCTTAGCGCATTTGTCCGTACGACACCTGCTTTTCGCAAATTGCGGTATCTCAGTCAGCCATTCCAATTCCACCTGTCCTTATGCTGCCCTGTCATGATTTGCGTCGTCAGGCAGCGCTGTTCGACCGACCGTGCAAGCACACTGTGCTTTTCGCTCATCTCGCCGATCTGCAAGTTGCGAAATCGCGAGCAACGGACAAGCCCTCTACTTCCATATGAGTTACCAAGCCGGCAGAAAGGTTTGGATCCGCACTGCGCGCTTGTCGGGAACGTCGTAGGCGTGTCTGGAAGACCCATAATAACCGACCGCATCATGAAAGAGGTGGATGGCTGGGACACGCGGGGGCACAGAGCTTCACCGGCCATTTGTGCTGGGGCGCGGCGAAACTCTCATTTGCGGGGCAAGCCCGACCATCAAGCAGGCGGCGAGCTCTGTCAAACCTCGATAATTTTGGTCACAGCTTCTCCAATGGACGCAGCTGTCTCTTACGATCTACTGATGCGATCTTGGGTCGTCGCTTAAGACGCTCGCGCGAAAAGGCTTGAATCGAGCGTGGCGTCAGGTTGTAAACAAAATGCGAGAACACCGTCCGCGGGACCTTCGAAATGACAAAGTCCTTTCTCGCTACTCATTTTGCCGCGGAATCTGTTGCGGTCAGGATTGGAGATTCCAAGCCAGGATTTGACTGCGCCAAGCAGGCGTTCCATGCCGCTACGTTCGTTTTTGCGTCTATATTTGCCGCGGCCCCGCGGCTCGCGCAAGCTGGGCCCCCCAGCGACGGTATGAACTGGTCATCCAGCACGCAATCGAACGGCTCCTCCGCCGTGGCCGTCAAGCAGTCGATCTCGCCGTTCTGGGATAGTTGGATCGGCGGCGACATGACGGTGGCGCGCGAGCCCGCGACCATGTTGGAATTGCTGGCGGAGAAGGCGGCTAATGGTGGCAGCGTGCCCCAATCCTCCGGCAGCGCCTGGGCTGCAGCAACCGCGCCCGGTGCCGGCGTCATCTGGGACAAAACCGTCGTTAAAGCGCGCGTCGATCCGGGCACGGAGAATAGCAACATCCAAGCCTTGCTCACCAAATCGATGCCGCTATCGAACGATTATACCCTGGCCGTGGACGTCGACTACAACATGATTCAGCAGGGGAAGATGCCGCTCTTCGGGGGCGCCGGACAGGAGATGCGCAACTACGAGACTCATCAATCGGCCAAAGTCACGATCACCGGGATCGGCACAAGCTTTGTCGTCGGCCAGACCATGTCGACCGTCGACGACAAATGGCTGCGCACGTTCGGCGCCGAGCAGAAGCTGTTCAATGGTGTAACCATCTCCAGCGCGATCGGCGAGACGGCACAGGGCACAACGAATATGAGCCTGAAGGCGGAATTCAAGAAGAGCTGGTGAGGTTACTGACAATTTAGAGCGGCGGCGTGGTAGCCAACACAACGCCTTGATTTTGATGTCGTCGATGACGGCGTTTCACTCAAGCGGCGGAGCAAGGCGTGCGGCAGCAAGCGGACGCCGCCGCAGTAGCGGCCTACAATAAACCCCCGTATTTGGAGCCAGCGAAGTTGGGCAAAGAACGGAGACTGCGGCTTTTAGCCGAAAGCCGTTCTGTTCCAATTCGGACGAAACGTTTCGCCAGATTTGGGGCACTTGTCCGCTTCGAACATTCGTAGAGCGCAAGGGCAAACAAGAGGAATCGCGATGAACCGCGTACAGGGCTTCTTCATCGCAATGCTCGTCACAGGCTGTACATTTATGTGTGCGGCGCTCGCGGTGTGGCTTCTCGGCTGATGAAACAGCAACGCCGCCCGCTTGAAATGATCGCGGGCGGCGTTACGCGGGGCTCGGGAGGGTGGTGCAAAATCCCGGTAAACAAGGGGTTTGCACGTCCCGTGCCAAGGTTCAGGTCTCGGGCCGAAACACCGAGAAGGGGAAGGGACCCTAAAATTAGCACGTGGCGCAAAGCCCTATTTGCCGGCTTCATCCACTCAACTTCATTCTTTTGCGGAAATGCTGATCATCGATAGGCACCGGTCTTTCCTGTGCACAGTCTGATGACCAAATGCCTCCGGGAGCTAACACGAGGCAGCCGCGACCCCTTGGTTTCCCAGCGCTCCCTGCGATCTGTCGTAGAGAGTTGGTTGGGGCGGCACCGACGCCTGGATCGGAAGTCACGCCGAGTCCGCCCCTACATCACCTGGGAGCAAGTGATGGTGCTTTGAACGTAGCAGACGCCCTGACGCTGCAACTACTGCAACCATTTCATGCCAGAGGGGCTCCCGATGAGGCTTGTATCGGACGTAGCGTCAAGTTGCAGCATGCCGGCCCCGTTTGTTCTGCCGTAGCAGAGATGAAAGTCGCTCCAAGGTGACGGCGACGAGCGCAAGAAAACGGACAAGAATCCGCAGACGCGGCGACAAGAATTGCCGGAGCGACCATCGATCAGCAATTCCACGATAGATCCTGCCCTTAAGTGCCACCGGCTCAACTTGACCAACCCAAGGTCTTAGCAAAGTCGATGATGCCTCACCTGTCCTCCTTCTGAGCTCGACCGGTGTTCTCGTCTCGTTGGATGAGAATCGGTCGATGATGGTCGGTCAAGAGCGACTAGGCGGGTCAGATGATCGAAACGCCGTTTTTCAAAGAGGCGGCTGCGTTTGATGTCCGAGCGCAGATCTTGGACGGAGCGAAATCTTGGACCGGCGCGGAATCTTGAATTGGAGCAAAAGTCAGCCTGGACTTGTTGGAAGGATCCAGCTGCGCCAGTCCCCTCGTTCTTTGTTCGAAGTCTGACAGCGGCACTCAAAGTGTGAGATCCAAAACAGGGTATGCGATTGCTCTATGCGAGCAATTGCGAAGCGCCATCATGCGTTTAATGCGTGCGTGGTGCGCTGGCACGGGCCTTGCTCGGTCTAGCAGTAGGCCAAAAGAGGCCAATTTGAAGGAGCTGAACATGACCAGCACGACAGGATCTTGGGCTTACGGAGAGAAAGCGCCAACGCCAAGCCAGGAACAGACCAAGTCAAAAGAAGTTCGTGGCTCTTTGACCCCTCGCGGATCTGGGACCATGCCGCAGGGTGTGAAGTTGCGGCTGCGGCCGTCCAGGGCGTCTGAAGAAATCGGGCCCCCGCCTGCGGCCTAAGCAGGGCCGAAGCTGCAGTACCGCTGACCTCGCCTTGCCCCTTGACGGCAAGGCGAGGAAGCGCCCGTTGCATTCGCAGGACGCGGCTGTTGTCTGCGGTTGTTCATTGGTATCGCCTGGGAAAGAATGGGTTGGGTTGGCCGTCTTTTACGAGAATTGGATATTCCCGAAATACCGGACCGCGTGGACTTTGCTGCCGTTATGTTGGGAGTAACCCACAGCGACCTTTACAGATACGAAACTGGTGAACGCCAGATTGTCGTTTTCAGTTCTTCTCATTTGTTCGGCGCTTCTCTGAAGTTGCGGATCGTTACGACGTGAGCGAGCACCACGATCGATTGCTAGCTACCCCATGATCGTCGTCAGCAAGAACCTCGTGCCAGCGAGCTCGAAGCAACTGCTCGCCTAGAGTTCGAACGGTCGCATAATCCAGCAAAGCGAGGGACGGCCGGTGCAAGCTCGGGCGCCCGTATCGCCGCCCGGTCATTCGAGAATGTTTGTCAGGACCGAGCCGCAATATGTACCAGCCGCTGATTCAGAGGTGAACGAGGACCACGCATGAGCGGGCGACAGCGGCTCAGGCATCATCCGCCTGGGCCGTCCGATCCTTTCAGCGCAATCTTCAGGCATTCGATCAAGGCTGGCGTGGCAAACGGTTTGGCAAGGAAGCCGATCGCGCCGGCCTCGATTGCATGAGCGCGCACGGCATCATCCGGAAAGGCCGTGATAAGGATAAAAGGCATGTGATGGCCGAGGCTGCGCATGTGTCTGAGCAGGTCAAGTCCATTCATCGACGGCATCTGGATGTCCGTAATCACGCAGGACATGTCGTGCAGTTCCGCCGAGCGGAGGAATTCATCAGCGGAGCTAAAGGTGCGGACGCTATATCCGCACGATGTCAGTAGGTTGGTCGTTGCGGCGCGAACGGATGGATCATCGTCGATGACCGAGATGACAGATGGCATTGACAAGATGATGGCTCGTAATCCGGGAACTGCCTGCCGCGGTCGCGGCCGCGCAGTGAAGTGTGGGGGCGCGGCGCAGGATTGAAAATCATACTTAGGTTTGTACGTCCCCTTTGCTTCGGGAAATTCCGAGCGCTTCGGCCATTTTTATGAGCTCGGCCAGCGACTTGGCGCCCATTTTGCGCATGACCTGCCCGCGATAGATTTTGACGGTAATCTCCGCTAGGCCAAGCTCGCCTGCCACTTGCTTGTTCAGCAGGCCGGACGTGACCAGGGGCAGAATGTCGCGCTCGCGTGGGGTCAGTTGTTTGAGGCGGGATCGCAGCTCGGAGACCGTTTTCTCGAGATCGCGCCGCTTGCGGTCCCGTTCGATGGCGGCCTGGACCGCGTCGAGTAGGTCCTGGTCGCGTACCGGCTTGGTCAGGAAGTCGACCGCACCGCTCTTCATCGCCTGGACGGTCATGGGAATATCGCCATGACCTGTGATGAAGATGATGGGTGTGTGGATGTTAGCCTTGGCGAGATCCAACTGCAGCTCGAGACCGCTCGATCCCGGTAGACGGATGTCGAGCACGAGGCAACTCGGCACCTCGGGCGGGTTGGCCTGCAAAATCTCCGCCGCCGAGCCGAAAGCCTCGACCCGAAGGCCCACCGATTCAAAAAGATTTGTGAGAGCCTCGCGCATCGAAATGTCGTCGTCGACGACGAGGACGATGGCTTCATCGGTACCCCTGCGAGGCTGCATCGATTGCGAGAGCTCGCTCATGATGCATCCTCTGGATGCATGGGCAGGATGATCTGAAGTGTCACGCCGCATCTCCGGTTAGAAAGCGCAAGGAAGCGCCTACGATGCCGCCTGCAACTGGCTGTGCGGCCGAATTCCCCAATTTCGTAATCTGGCCAGGCTCGAACGCAGAACCTCCCATTTTTCGAATATATGGGCGATTCGTTTACGGCAAAAGGACGATGCAGGCCCCGACTGGGCGCCGGTCGTCCGCAGCCCAAATCTCGCTGCTCTGGCTTAAATTGCGCGAAGATGTGTCCCTCAGCGGGCCTGAAGACACGAATTCCCTGTTCCCCGTCGGTAACCCGGGTGCCCGGGCTGTGCGCTTCCGTCCTTATTTTGGCGACAGATGCCGGTCATCCAACGCGACTGGCGAGGGCCGGGCGACTCAGGTTAAGCAGCCCTCGTCGATGAGACCAACATGCCAAAGGAATGAAATGGTCGCAGCCTCTGCAAAACTTCCCGCCTCCGGTTATGCTCTCGAAGTGGATGGCCAATTGAAAACCGAATTTGCGACCAAAGACGGGGCCTGGTCCGCAGCGAAGGAGCTAAAGCAGCGCTTTCCCATGCTTCAGGTCAGAATTTATGATGCCGAGGTAAAGGCCAGAGAGGAAGTCCAGCTTTCACGTGCCTAACTTTTCCGTTCTGGGTTTTTGCTGCGCGTGCGGCGGGCCGCACCGGGCTCTCGTGAAACGAGCCGCGTCGCGTCTCGTCCGTGCGGCTTCGATCCCTCGCGCGTAACAAGTGCATAACAAAGATGTGCCCCTCGTCGAAGACGCTCGGGAATAAGGTCCCGCCGCGCCGCGTCGGCGCTGACACGGGCTCCTCCCTGGGTGCGCCTTTATTAAGCAAACTCAGGGATTGTCGTCGCTAGCGTCTCGCCCAAGGCGGGACGCTATGCTTGCGCATCTGCAACAGCCTCCCTTGTGGTTTGCCGCGCCTTACCTTGCTGCACACCGATACATCTGCTCGTGGCTGCGTTGCAGCTCCACGCTTCAAGGAAGGCTAAAAGCAGATCCGGACCCGAAGGGCCGCGTTAGCGCAAAGCGTGAAGCGGTTTTCCCTCGCGACATCAGGGGAACGCGTTTGCGCGCAGATCGTGCTCAAACAACAACTTAAAGCGCGATGATATTCATCCTAATCTCATCGCGCTTTTAGCGGGGCAGCAAATTGAATTCTACGCCTTTTGCTCGATGTCTGCTGACACACACGGAAACTTTGCGGACCCGCGAACTCGCGTGACGTCTTCCTGGGTGGCTCGAGGACAGAGTGAGGCGGATGGGGGAATCTACGCCACCATTTTGGAAGACCCGGCGAAAGCGAGGCTCCCGGCCGATCGCCGTGGAGAATCGAGACCGCCAAAGCTATCGCTGTCCTATTCTCCGTCAGGCAATGGTCTTCAACAGGTGGGTGCTGAACCGGTCCAAGATCCGACGCGTGGGCTGGCCCTTAAAGCATTCGCGGAAAGAGCATCGTGCAGCGTCCTTAGCAGCCTCAAAAAGTCCTAGAGCATCATCCGGACTCGAAGCGGCGTTAGCGCAAAGTGTGGAGCGGTTTTGCCTCGCGATATCAGCGGAACGCGTTTTGCGCTGAGATCATGCTCAAACCACAACCTAAAGCGCGATGATGATTCATCCTCATCTCATCGCGCTTTAGCGGTCGATGCAGAAGACAGGAAGCGTCGGGCCTCGCCCGAACGTCTTGTCGCAGACGACTGCAAGATCACGATCAAGCATTCCCGATGCCGGCTGTCGGAGTTGCGACATGCTGTCAGGGCCACGACGCGTCCGCTTGAGGCAGATCGCCTTCTATTCAAGGTTTTTCGCGTTGGCATGAGTCTTGAAAATAGGAACTCGTTCAGGACGCAAGGATTCACAGTGACCGACGATATCAGCGACCAGTACGCGTGGAATGTGGCATCGGGACTTTCAACGGGTCCCGTCGGCTGTGCGCTGGTGCGCGATTTTCCCGGCTAGTTCGAGCACACGCCAGGATCCAATTCGCGCCGATACCCACGTGCGATGCTGGTGATCGACCATTTCGGCATGCCGGCCACCGGCCGCATCTCCTTGACGCAAAAGGTAGTGCGAAGGTCGAGCTGACCGAGCTGCGCTCAGTGGTCGGCGAGAAGTGGGCGGGGCTCGAGCTCGTCTATCGCGCTGGCGCGGTTCATCTGTAACAGACCTGAACAATGGCTGATGTCAGCTCGCCTCAGTAGCCATCGTGAGTTTTAGGGCGGGGACGCGGATCCTCCTCTCTGTGAAACAGAGGTGATGGGAGCGACGACGCCAACCGGACAGTGTCATTTCTATGCACAAGCTAGTCGAAAAACCGACCTTGCAGCCTAAACCGACGATACGAGGGAAATACCATCAGCTCGCAATCGAGTTCGCCGAGGTTGCGAAGCTCGCATGGCCGATGGTATTGACGCAGCTGGGGCAGGTCGCGATGATGACGACGGATCTTGCCTTCATCGGGCGCATCGGCCCTGAGGCGCTTGCTGCGGCAGCGCTGGGGGCCACGATCTTCCTCATTGGCTTCACTCTCGGCATTGGTTTGCTGGCCCCGATCGCGCCGCTAGCAGCTCAGGCATTCGGTGCAAAGGATCTTGCCGCGGTCAGATGCACGCTGCGCATGGGGCTCTGGGCCGCGCTGCTACTGTCGCTCCCGATCATGGTGTTTGCGCTACACGGAGAGCAAATACTGGTCGCTTGCGGCCAGGCGAGCGATGTGGCGCGGCTCGCGCAGCAATACCTGTTCGGACTAGCCTGGGGCGCGGTGCCGGCACTGTGGTTTCAGGGTTTCCGCAACTTCATGGCCGCGGTTCACCGGCCGCAGCCGGTGTTGTGGATTACGCTTGGGGCGATCCCCGTCAACGCCCTTATGGCTTATCTCTTGATCTACGGGAAGTTTGGCCTGCCGCCGCTTGGGCTGTTCGGAGCCGGTCTTGCGAGCACCTTCGTGAACTTTACGATGCTCCTTGCCGTTTTGTGGTTTGCCACAATACACCGCCCTTTCCGTGATTACCAGGTACTTGCACATGTCTGGCATTTCGATTGGCCATTCATGCGACGGTTGATCGTGACCGGGATTCCGATCTCATTCATGGTTTTGCTGGAGTACGGATTGTTTTCGGCCGCGGGACTGCTGGCGGGCCTGGTCGGCATCAACGCACTCACTGCCCATCAGATCGCATTCCAGGTTGACTTGATGCTGTACGTGGTTCCGTTAGGCATCAGCACGGCGGCGGCCGTGCGCGTTGGTCATGCGGTTGGCCGCGGCGACGCTCCCGGCGTCAAAAGGGCCGGGCTGATCGCTATACTGCTCGGCATTCTGGCCGCTGCGATGCTGACGACCGTAGTCGTTGCGATGCGTTTTGAAATTACGGGTCTTTTTCTGGACAAGACGACTGACGGTGCTGGCGCGACAGCGGAATTGGCGGCAAACCTACTTTTGATCGGCGCGAGCTTCTTCATCAGTGATTCCGCGCAGCACATTGCGGCGGGCGGCCTGCGCGGATTGAAGGACACCCGCGTCCCGCTTCTGTTCGCCGGCATAGCCAATTGGGCGATCGGCTTCAGTCTTAGCTACGTGCTTGGTTTGAAGATCGGGCTGGGTGCCATTGGTATCTGGATTGGCTTGTCAGTTGGGACGACCGTCTACGCGGGCTTTCTCATTCTGCGTTTCCTGCTGCTGTCGAGCAGATTTGCCCTCCAGAGGTCCCCGTCAATCTCGTAAGTCAGTTTTTTTGGCGTGCTGCAATTCGTGGGACCGGCATCGCGGTTGGCTTAGGCTTACCCAAGCCAGCGGGTTCGAACGATGTTGCAGCTGTCGGGACAACATCCGTTTTAAACTGGCATGGTTCACACACCTCAGGCCTATTCGATCTCAAATTCGACGCGCCAATCAGGTGACTGCTCGGGGGAATCTACGCCTATCTCCGCGGCGATCATTTCTCCTGCAGTCAGCATCTTGTTGTCTGAGTGGGACCGGATGTCGGCGAGCGCGCTTTGATCTCTTGCGGATGAATACTGGCCCGAAATGCTCTCTTCCAGATCCCGACGCGTCAACGCGGCACTCAGCTGACCGTCCCCGCGGGACTCATTTCATCCGTCTTGGGACTGCACCGCATCCAGGCCAAAGGGCGGCGCAGACTCACTGCTAAGCCTACCATCTTGATACAAGCGCGCGCATCGAGCGCTTTTGCTTCCGCGATACCTCTGAGTACTTCATGGCTCGCTTGCAGCTATGCCATTCATCTGCCGCCAGGCGCTGGCCTGCCGTCGCAGCGCGGTCAGATCCGCGTCTTGCTTCGGCAGCCTCATAGAGGAAGAGGGGAGGTCCTGATCGCCGTGACGGGTTCATAGCCGCGAGAGAGGCTCGACGGTGCCCGTTCTCGGAGAAAAGCGATGTCCAGACGACAGTCTCGGATCGGGACCGGCCAGGACCGAACAGGCCTTTATGACGAAATCACCGACAAGATCATCGCCGAGCTCGAGGCCGGTCGTGTGCCATGGGTGCAGCCCTGGGGGACCGCGGCGGCGAAGGCGCCGCTCGTCATGCCGAGGAACGCCGCGACGGGCCGGCAGTACCACGCGATCAACGTCCTGATCCTCTGGGGCGCGGTCATCGAGCGTGGATTCGCTGGCCAAAGCTGGCTCACCTTCCGCCAGGCGCTATCGCTCGGCGGCCATGTGCGCAAGGGCGAGCGCGGCACAACTGTGGTCTATGCGGATCGCTTCATCCCGAAGGATGAGAAGCTGCGAGCCGCCAGTACCGGAGAGGAAGCGCAGGCAATCCCGTTCCTGAAACAGTTCACCGTCTTCAATACCGACCAGTGCGACGGCTTGCCTGCAGAAATTGTGGCCACGGCGCCTCCCCCGTCGCAAGGGCTGATTGAGCCAACTGTCGAAGCCCTGATCAAGGCGACCGGCATTGAATTCCGCATTGGCGGCGATCGCGCCTTCTATGTACCCGCGGAGGACTACGTGCAGGTGCCGCCCCCGCAAGCCTACTTCGAGCCGATCAATTGGCATCGCACCGCGCTCCACGAACTTGGCCATGCAAGCGGTCATTCCTCACGGCTCAACCGCGATCTTAGCGGCTCTTTTGGTAGCAGGAAGTACGCCTTCGAGGAATTGATAGCGGAGCTGTCCGCTGCGTTTTCCTGTGCCTCGCTCGGCATCGTCCCGACGGTACGGCATGCCGATTACATCGCCTCGTGGCTCGAGGTTCTTCGAGAGGACAATCGGGCGATTGTGCGTGCCGCAAGCCAGGCCAGCAAGGCGGCCGATTACATTCTCGGTTTTCTGCCGGATGCAGTCGCGGGCGAGACGATGGAGGCGGCGGAGAGTGAGGCGGCGTGAACCGTTCTTACCCCGTTGCGGGAGAGTGAGACGGGTGGGCGGATGACCAAGGCCACGTTCTGGAGGCGGTTCGGGAAACGAACGAGGAAACCTTAAGTACAGCTCATTGATCAGCTCAAGAAGACAGGTATGGCGAATAAGGCCAGGCGTCTTCTCGATGATACGGGCTGTTTGCCGAGCCGCTGCGCCTTGCCGAGACCGCGCTCCTTCCGAACTGAGTAAAGCGCTCAAGCCGAACCGCTGCCAGGACCTCTCATCGATGTCGAGGATGAGGAGGACACCACGCGCAGCGAGGAAGATTCGTCGCAAGTCGTAGAGTGACGCCACGGCGAGGGATGGGGCTCCCGTCCCTCGCACTTCTTCACAAGCTCTTCCTGGCTGGGCCAGCGCGCGCCTGGCTTTGTCCAGCCTACGCCGATGCAGCCAGCGGTGATGAGAGGAAGAGCAGGCCAAGGAGGGTTTGAGCCGGTCGGATCAAGAGAGAGCGCCGACGGCTCATGGCGCAATCGCTCTCCGTAGGTCTTCTCACATGTTCAAGCCATCAGATCGTATGGCGGCCGTTGCCGCCAATGCTACGCTCACATCAGCCTCTTTCGTCCATCGTGCCGCGCGGCTTCTCCTCCCCAATCTCGAGCACGGCCTTCTCATCGCTGCGAAAATTTTGCGCAGCGTCATGGAATCTGCGCTCGGCGCCACTGGCACCGCCGGCTCCTGGGATCGCAAAACCGCCTATGACCTCTGCGAGGCGGCAACGGTCCTATTCCTTTGCAAATATGGGGCGGCCATCACTGACAAGGCGGGATCGCCGATTGCCACGTTGCCGATCCTATCGAAAATCGCTGGCCTTCTTCCTATCCCTACGGATCGCCCGGAGGAGAGCCAGGCGCTTCAGCGGTTTTCGAGGCCAATCCCACTTGGGCGCGCCCTTCGCGCCTCGGCGCTTGTGATAGAGCGGCTGCTTGTCACGCTCCTCTCGCGTTTCCGAAAGGGTGCGCCAATCCGACCCGCCGAAGGCATCCTTTTTACGACCTATGCCGCGCTGCGCACCGATGAGCGTCGCGAGAAGCTTTCGCGCGTCAGGCGGATCGCTCAATGGTTGGGCGCCACCTTTGACGGAGTGATTGCTTTCGACAGGTCCCATGCCATGCAGAACACGGTCGGCGGGCCCGCCAGCAAATGGACTGATGATGTTGCGCGGCAAATTATGTTGCGTATTCGAGATTGGGGGCTGTCTCACAGACGATCGACAGCCCCTCAGAATCATAATCCCTTCGCGCGGCGGAGGGTTGCGTGATGTCCCGCGACGCTTCCGAGCTGGCACGCCGCCTCGCCCGCGAGGCTGAGGCGGTATGCCGCCATTACCTCTCCAACGGGCGGCGCCAAGGCCGCTACTGGACGGTGGGCGACGTCCGCAATACGCCCGGCCGATCGATGTTCGTCCGGCTCAGCGGACCGGAATCCGGTCCCGGCGCCGCCGGGCATTGGACCGATGCTGCCTCGGCCGAATATGGCGATCTCCTCGATGTGATCCGTGAGAGCTGCGGGTTCATCGACTTTCGCGATGTCGCCAAGGAGGCACGGCGTTTTCTGAATCTGTCGCGCGAAGGACCTCGCCGCAGCCCAAAGCCTGCTCAAACACCTGTCCCTGACGGATCGCGGGAAGCGGCACAGCGGCTGATCACCATGTCGCAACCGATCCGCCGGACGCTCGTTGAGACCTACCTGCGCAATCGCGGCATCAAAACTGTGCACGATGCGGGTGCGTTGCGCTTTCATCCGCGCTGCTACTATCGTCCGGATGAGAGTTCGACGACTGAGACGTGGCCGGCGATGATCGCCGCCGTCACAGATCTTTCCGGCATCGTCACCGGCGCGCATCGCACCTGGCTTGCGCCGGACGGTTTTGGTAAGGCGCCGATCGACACGCCGCGGCGGGCCCTCGGCGGTCTCCTCGGCCATGGCGTCCGCTTTGGCACGACCGACGACATCCTCGCTGTCGGCGAAGGCATCGAGACGATGCTGTCGCTGCGCAGCGCACTGCCTGCCATGCCGATGACTGCCGCACTCTCAGCCAACCACCTTGCCGCCCTTCTGCTCCCACTGACGCTGCGCCGGCTCTACATCGCCCACGACGCCGATGCCGCGGGCGACATGGCGCTCGCTTCATTGACCGAACGCGCCGCAGCTGCGGGGATTGAGGCGCTTGCCCTGTCTCCGCGGATGGGCGACTTCAACGAGGACCTGCGTGCATTCGGTCTCGGCGCCCTGCGGGCGGCACTGCGCCGCCAGCTCGCGCCGCAGGATGTCGTTCGCTTCATGCGCCAGGAAACGGCCAAGATAACGGCCAAAACAACGGCCAAGACAAAGTGACAGACGTCGGTTTTGCTGTCTTAGCCGATCTGGAAAGGCCCGTGCCAACAAAGCCGCGCAGGCCTTCAGGCGGATGATCGCTGCGCCGCAGCCAAAGTGGGTTCGCATCGCCGATTAGTCCGAGGCTGATAAAAGCGGCACGCGCGGCAGTAAGTCGGGTTTGCGCACAAATACGATCCGGCATTCGTTCTTGAGGCCATCTGGTCTCAACCAGAGAATGACCCGGCCGCGAAGGGCCGCGTTAGCGCAAAGTATTGAGTGGGTTTCCCTCGCGACATCAGCGGAACGCGTTTGCGCGGAGATCATGCTCACACAACAACCTAGAGCCCGACGATGATTCATCTAATCTCATCGCGCTTTAGCTTAGTGCAAGATTCTCTCGGCACCTAGCGAGGCGGAAAACGGAACGAGTGGTCAAACGTGGCACTCGCGTCGTTGTTCCGGATTGCGGCCTTGCGAATGGGAAACTTTATTCTCGTTAGGCCGCAGATTCGGACAAGGCTCCGCTTCTTGTCGGAAATCGCTTGAATCGCACGTAGCGTCAGGTTGTAGGCAAGCTTGGAGGTTTGCTCATGGCCAACGACGCGTAGAGTTGAAATGCTTGATTTGTGCGCAGGAAGAGCCGCGGTCTGTCAGTCCTCCGTGGATTCAGAGGAGCATTCGAGCATCATCAGCGTGCTCGACGCTATCAACTGTCCAGCCATTTGGATGGATCGAAACGGCTCTGTGCTGGCTGTGAGCGCCAAGGCTTCCAAGCTCTTTGACGGCGAGCTCTTCGTGCGGGCGCGGCGCCTTTATGTCAGAGGTCTGCAATCGCGCATCAAACTGGAGGAGTTGCTGAATCGGGTCCGCTTGGCGTCCTCTTCGCAAAAGATTTTCTCTTCGCATGTCGTGATCCATCTTTCTGACCGTCGACCGATCGTTATCGAAGCCATCTGGCAGGATTGGAACTGCCAAAGCTCATCTTGCGACACCGGCGCTCTTCTTCTCTTGACGGACCTCAATGAGGTGCCCGTCATTTCTCAAGTGTCCCTCATGGAGATCTTCGGCCTGACGCGCGCTCAAGCACATCTCGCACGGCTCCTCGTCATGGGAAAATCGCTAAAGGAAGTCGCTCGCGAAATGAACATTGCCCCGGGAACAGCTCGCAATCACCTCAAGGCCGTGTTTGTACGGACGGCGACCAAGCGACAGGGCGAGTTGATCTCGCTGCTGTCCCGCCTTCGATAGTGCTGCCAGCGCTTGGTGTGAGAGGGGCGCCTTGCGCGCGTCGGCGATTGCGTCGAGACGGCCGCTCGGTGAAGGCAAGTGGCTCCATTCTGAGGCATTTATGTCCGGCGTTGGCGGCAACACCACTGAGAGACGAATCTAGACGGATGGTCGCTAGCGCAAGCGGGCCACGTTTATGAGAGGTGGCCGAATGGCTTTCGCTGTTACAAGCGATCTAAACACGTATCGCCCGCACGTCGCGATCCTGCTTGCCGTCAGGAATGGCGCGCGGTTCCTGTCCGAACAGCTCCAATCATACGCCGAGCAGACGCACCCCAACTGGTCCGTCCATGTCTCGGATGACGGATCCAGCGATCAAACCCGCGATATAATTCAAGACTTCGCGGGCGGCGTGTCGCAGGAAGTGACCCTGCGCTGTGGCCCTCGCGCAGGAGCTGCGGCCAACTTCTTAAGCCTGTTGTGCGATGGCAAAATTGAAGCGGATTATTTCGCCTTCAGCGATCAGGATGACATTTGGTATGCCGAAAAGCTCGACCGAGCGATCAGCATGCTGCGCACCGTGCCGCGCGACCAGCCCGCGCTCTACTGTTCGCGAACTGAACTGATTGATGAAGCAGGGCGCCATCTTGGTTATTCGACCGCATTCAAACGTCCTCCGAGCTTTCGAAACGCGCTTGTCCAAAATGTCGGCGGGGGAAATACTATGGTTTTCAATCGGTTTGCCGGCGATCTACTCCGGCATGTGCCAGACGAGATCGTTGTCGCCCATGACTGGATGACTTATCTTACAGTCTCTGCTGCAGGCGGGACTGTCTTCTATGATCAGACACCTTCCGTGAGGTATCGTCAGCATCGGGACAATCTGGTTGGGTCGAATTTGGGTCTTCAGGCCGCCGTTCATCGCGCGAGGAAGATTTTTGCGGGGCAGTGGCGGGTTTGGAATTCCCTCAATGTCAGGGTGCTGCAGCACCACCTATCACACCGCATCACAGAGGAGAACGTGAGTGTTCTCGAGAGATTCGTTGAGATGCGCCTATCGGGAAACCTCCCGCGACGCTTGTGGAACTTCTGGCGATCCGGAGTTTACCGGCAGACGCCGCTCGCAAATCTCGCAATGCTGTTGGCAGTGATCGCGAACAAGATTTGATTGAGCAGCTTCCGACATGAGCTTGGGCGCCTGCAGCCTAACTTTGTTCGGCTATCGCCTCAAAGCCGCTTCCCCCGTTCCTGATCGGTCTGCCAGCTCGCCATCAGTTGGTAATAGCCAGCGCTTACACGGTTCATGGTGAAGACCGCGATCGTATTCAATTATCCTTGAGAAGGAATTCCCATGACAGTCGAAATCCAGTCCCTTGCCATCCCGGATGTGAAGCTCATCCGGTCAC
Organism: Bradyrhizobium sp. UFLA05-108; assembly: GCF_059803455.1. NCBI lineage: Bacteria > Pseudomonadati > Pseudomonadota > Alphaproteobacteria > Hyphomicrobiales > Nitrobacteraceae > Bradyrhizobium > Bradyrhizobium sp. UFLA05-108. The sequence goes on from NZ_JBANAZ010000056.1 coordinate 22,486, forward strand.
CGAAACTCAGCGATCATCGAGGCTTCTTTTCCGAGACCTGGAATAAGCGCGCCTTGCAGGAACATGGCCTTGATCTTGACTTCGTGCAGGACAACCACTCGTTCTCGGCTGCGACAGGCACCGTGCGCGGGCTACATTTTCAGATCCCGCCGCGCGCGCAAGCAAAGCTTGTGCGTGTGGTGCGCGGCGTCATCTTTGATGTCGCCGTCGATATCCGCGCCAACTCACCGACCTATGGCCAGCATGTGAGCGCTGTGATTTCGGCCGAGACATGGAGCCAGCTTCTGGTGCCTACAGGCTTTGCACATGGCTTCATGACACTCGAAGAGAATACGGAGGTCCTTTACAAAGTCACCGATTATTACGCACCAGACTGCGACAGAGGCATTCTCTGGAGCGATCCCGACCTCGGGATCGAGTGGCCGCTACCTCTTGCGAGTGCGGTTCTTTCGGACAAGGACAGTCGGTTTCCGCGGCTCAGGGATTTGACAAATATATGCTCGGAACCCCGATGATCTTTTCTTTGAGGCGAGGCTCCGGCCCTTGCCTTGGAGCAACCAACCAGGGAATTTCCAGCGACAGCACCGAGCCTGGTCTGGTGTTGGCAGTCGATAAGCCCTGGCATGGCGTTCGTATGTTCGTGGCGTGAGTGTCATCTCAAATTCCAGCGAAGAGATCCTCTTTCGGCCCGATCCCTTGGGCTCGCAGCTGACGAAGCTCCAAACAAACTTCCGTTCGTCCGATGAGGCGGATCTTATGAACGTGCCAACAGATGCTCTGACGAGCGAGTATGCCGGAGTTTTGCGTCAAAGAGATCAACCTCTTCATCGCGGCTGCTGCTGCTCGATTGCCCAAGCCGCTTTGGACTGCGGACAAGAAGACAACGGGGCGCCTCTTGACGACCACGACGATCAACGGGCGGATCGTCTGCCTTCATCGACGAAATGAATGTTCCGATCGACCTCGATCCTGTCGCAGACGACACGACGATTGCGACAGTACGGCAGGTGTACGCCCGACTGAGCGCCGCAGGCTACGGACGATCGATCGATGCCTCGGGATTCACCGATTGTCGTCGAAAGCATGGAGCCTGCGTGCGGGCCGCTGCCGAGCATCTCGGCGCGGCGAGGACACCCTTGCTCCCCTGATCTTCCCTTCGGCAGAGCGGAGTTGGGATCGCAGTCGCGACTTCAGAGTTCGGATCCGCTCCAAAGCCGCGCAGAGGGCTCGGCGAGAGGTCCGCCATGCCGAGGTAGACTCCAGAAAATCCATCATACGTCGCCAGTACCCGTGGCCCCACGCGAAGAGAGGGATCGATAGGAGCTTTTCCTTGTTCAGCTGAAAAAGTCTTTCGACAACGGTCAGCTTCAGGACTTCCGCGCCGATGAAGACGATCGCTCCGGGCAGAAAATGGCCCGTACCGAGCAGATAGGCGCTCAGGGGCTTTGCGGGCTCCAAAATGATCACGGGTACCGCAAACAGCGCGAAGGATTGATAGGGCCCCAAGGACATGACCCAGCGACGAGCACGTTCCAGCAACCTCTTCTTGCTCAGCCACGCCGCGATCGGTCCCGTAACGGCCGAGAACAGCGCATCGATGGCAAAATAAACGGTAGCGATAGCGAAGATCGGTGTATTCCAGACTCGCGCCATTTCATCCTCCGACCAGACAAGGCTCCCCGAAGCCAAGACGTTCCACGATGCCCTCACGGATCTTAGGTCAGGGCCGGATCTCTGAATTTCGGCTGCTTTTCCTTGTGATTGGGCCGGTGCTCGCTTCTTGTCTGGCCAGTGATGGCCGGCGGTGGAACTCGCGGGCGCTGCGGTCGTTGCTTGGCCGCGGTAGCAGTAGCGAGTAGGAGGATCCGTGAACCGACGCCAGCTTGTTCGAGGGTCGGCGGTGCTGCCGGCGTTGCTGCTCGCCTCGCGGAGCGGATTCGCCGCCATTGGTCCGTCGGAGGGCGCATTCGAGCCATCCAACGTGAGGGACCTCGCCCGCATGCTGGCGAGCAAATCGTACGAGGCGCCCGACGAGAAGCTGCCGAGCGGCTTGCGGGACCTCGATTACGATCAGTACCGTTCGATCCGCTTCCTGTCCGAGCGCGCGCTCTGGCGCGGCAAGAATCTCCCTTTCGAAGCGCAGTTCTTCCATCGCGGATTCTTCTATAAGACCCGGGTGAACATCTTCGAGGTCGCGGACGGAAAGGCCACCGAGATCAAGTATCGCAAGGCGGACTTCTCCTTCGGCGACAAAGTTCCAGGGTTCGAGGACGCCGATCTGGGGTTCGCCGGTTTCCGAATCCACGCGCCGATGAACCGGGCCGACTATTACGACGAGGTCTGCGTCTTTCTGGGCGCGAGCTACTTCCGCGCCGTCGCCAAGGGACAGACGTATGGGCTTTCCGCTCGGGGTCTTTCGATCGATACGGGCGAAGCCAAGGGCGAGGAATTTCCGCTCTTCAAGACCTTCTGGCTGGAGCGGCCTGCGCCTGGTGCGACTGCGCTGGTTATCCATGCTTTGCTCGACAGCAAAAGCTGCGCGGCGAGCTACCGATTCACCGTTCGGCCGGGGGACACGACGGTCTTCGACGTCGAGATGTCGGTCTATCCGCGTGTCGAAGTGCAGCGGGTCGGGCTCGCGCCGATGACCAGCATGTTCTTCTACGGTCCGAACGACCGCAACGACATCGACGATTTCCGCCCGTCCGTTCACGATTCCGACGGCCTTGCGATCTTCAACGGGAAGGGCGAAAGCCTCTGGCGGCCGCTCAGCAATCCCCGAGACCTCCAGATCAGCACTTTTCAGGATCTCAATCCCCGCGGGTTTGGGTTGATGCAGCGGGAGAGAAACTTCTTTGCTTATCAGGACATCGAATCCAGCTTCGAAAAACGTCCCAGTCTCTGGATGGAGCCGATCGGGGACTGGGGCGAGGGCGGGGTCATGCTGTTCGAGATCCCGACCAAGGAGGAGGTCCACGACAACATTGCCGCATTCTGGCGGCCTAAGAACCCGCTGCAAGCCAAGGGTGAACACAACTACACCTATCGGCTGCATTGGGGACCGGACAATCCCAAACCGCACTCGCTCGCCCGCTTCACGCGCACCGGCATCGGCGCGAGGGGCGAAGACGCCCGCCTCTTTGTTCTCGATCTGGTCGGCGACAACTTGAAAGGCATCGACCCTGCGGGCGTAAAAGGTGTGGTGACGGCTGACAAGTCGGAAGTGAAGAACATCGTCACGCAGCCCAACCCCCACACCGGCGGCTGGCGGCTGAGCTTCCAGTGTCAGGTCAAGGGCGAGCCGATCGAGCTGCGCGCGTTCCTTGCCGAAGGCGACAAGCCCTTGTCGGAAGTCTGGGTCTACCGATGGGCACCCTGAGCACGGCCCCGCGGCCGGTTGCCGGCGCTATCGCGACCCAACGCCTGCTGCCGCGCGAGTCTCCCCTTCCCATGGCGCCTGCCGATCTCGGAAAAGACCGGGTGCCGGACCGCGTCCCTGCGCCGGTCGCCACCACGATGGTTTGGCGACGCGGTCTTATCCTCTTTTGCACGGCGGCGCTCACGGGGGCGGGGGGATATGAGATGTATCGCGTGCTGGAGGTCGGCGGCGTCACCGTCCTCGAAGCCATGGTGCTGGCGCTCTTCCTTGTCCTGCTCGCTTGGGTCGCCTTTTCGTTCGCGTCCGCCGTCGCGGGATTCTTCGTGCTGCTGGCCCAACGTTCGGACGGGGACGCCTTCGCGCCTGGTGCGGAATTGCCTGTCATCGCAAGCCGCACAGCCATGCTGCTTCCCACATACAACGAGGACCCGCACCGATTGACGGCCCGGCTGCGTGCGATCCTCGAGTCCTTGGAGGGGACCTCGCGAGGAAATCTGTTCGACTGGTTCGTTCTGAGCGACAGCACAGATCCCGACATCTGGATCGCGGAGGAGAAGGCGTTGCTTGCATTGCGACAGGCCGTCGGAACGCCGCGGCTGTACTATCGTCACCGCGCCGACAACACAGCGCGCAAGGCCGGCAACATCTCCGAGTGGATCAACCGTTTCGGCGCGGGCTACGACTTCATGATCGTGCTCGACGCGGACAGCCTCATGAGCGGGCAGACGATCGTGCGACTGGTTCACGCCATCGAGACCAACCCTACCGCGGGGCTGGTCCAGACGCTCCCCATGATCGTCAACGCGCGGAGCCTGTTCAGCCGCGTCCAGCAATTCGCGGGCCGCCTGTACGGTCCGCTGATCGCCGCGGGCGTCGCCTGGTGGCACGGCTCCGAAGGCAACTATTGGGGCCACAACGCGATCATCCGAGTAAAGGCATTCGCCGAAGCGGCCGCGCTGCCGCAGCTCCGAGGACGGAAGCCGTTCGGCGGGCACATCCTCAGCCATGATTTCGTCGAGGCCGCGCTGATGCGGCGGGCCGGGTGGGGCATCTACATGGTGCCGACGCTCGGCGGAAGCTACGAAGAGGTGCCGCCTTCGCTGCTCGATTTCGCCGCGCGCGACCGGCGTTGGTGTCAGGGCAATCTTCAGCATCTGGCCGTGGTCCCAGCGCGAGGTCTGCATTGGGTGTCGCGCCTGCATTTCATGGTAGGCATCGGGGCCTATCTGACGGCGCCGCTGTGGCTGCTATTCCTGCTGCTGGGAATGTTGATCTCTCTGCAGGCCCGGTTCGTACGGCCGGAATATTTCCCGAAGGGCTTCTCATTGTTTCCGACGTGGCCGGCCCAGGATCCCGTGCTCGCCATCTGGGTGTTCGTCGCCACCATGGGTCTGTTGCTGTTGCCGAAGCTACTTAGCTTGGTCCTCGTCTGGATGCGGCGATCGTTGCGAAGGCAATTCGGCGGCGCGTTGCGTGCCTTGGCCGGAGTTTTCGCGGAGATCGTCGTATCCGCGTTAATGGCGCCCGTGATGATGATCTTTCAGTCGATCGCGGTCGTCGAGATTCTGGCCGGCCGCGATGCGGGCTGGCAGACGCAGAGGCGCGACGACGGCACGGTGGAGCGCCGCGAGCTCTATCGGAAATACGGCGTTCCGACCGCGTGCGGCGTCGTGATGGCTGCAAGCGCCTACGCCGTTTCGCTGCCGCTTCTGCTCTGGATGTCGCCGGTCATCGTGGGGCTCCTGTTCGCCGTTCCCATAGGGGCGCTGACTGCCGCCCCCGTCTCCGGCAAATTGTTTGCCACGCCGGAGGAAAAAGAATCGCCTCTCGTCTTGCGTCGAGCGAACGAATTGAGCGGGTCGATCGATGTAGGCATAAGACCGGCCTTGGTGGAGCTGCGCGAAGACGCCGGGCTCCTGGCCTTCCACCTCGCGCAGCAGTCACCTCCTCGCGCCGCCCGGCCTGACACGGTCGACGTCAACCTGGCGGTCGGACGCGCCAAGGTCGACGCGAGCGATAGCTTCGAGCAGGCGGCTGCCTATCTGTCGTCGCGGGAGGTTTTTTCGATCCTGAACGATGGTCCAGCGTTGTCGGCGGTGCTGCAGAAGGGATGAACAGGAACGGCGGTGGGAGACCCGGCCTGGGTTTGAACCAGGAAGTAGTCCGGTACTTTTGCGTTGTATCGCTGGGATTGTAGTGCGGGGGGCGCTATCGTCTGGAGGCAAGAGTTGGACCCGGCGTGCGAGATTCGTCGGCCGGACCGCTCTGCAGCGCCGCCCCCCTTTGGGCGACGGCATGATCGAACAGTTCAAGCACGAGACCGAATGCGGCCAAGTCCTCTTGTTCGAGCGCTCCATCGTCGTAGCACTTGATCGCTTCGGCGATGATCGCGTCGACTTCGCGCTGCGACCTCATCAGGTCCTGTTCGGACCCGGCACCGCGAACCTCAGAGACCACGGCAAGAATGCGGTTGCGCTGGCTGGTGTTGTCGTCCCGTTCGTCCCTATTCAGATAGCGACGCAGCCAGGCGGCGGCCGAACCGATGCCGGAAAGAAGAAGCAACGCGAACCAGAAATAGTCGCTGTACTTGTCCAGAAACGTCCGCTCGGTCCCGTTGATGACCGCCGCCGCGCCACGGTGCACGGAGGGCTCCGCCTCCTTCTCGGTTTCTGGTTTTGCGATGTGCGCGGCGCCAGCGACACGTTGGCTTATGGTATCGCGTACCGCGAAAAGCTGCCGGTAGAAGGCCGCAGCTTTGGCTTCGGACAATTCTTTTCTGGCAAGGATGAGATGGTTGACGCTGATGGTGTCGACCTTGTCCTCAGGCCAGGCCGGGTTCGCGTTGAAGACGCTGCCGGGGATCTCTTCGGCTTCGTACCGAGGGTGCCTCAGGGCGATGGCCTCGGACGCTTCGATCGGGAGAAACCTCGGCGCTCCGCGCGATCGGGACGTCATGGCGATGGCGTCGGTCGTGATCTTGCTGTCGAGCGGACCGACGGCGAGGTACGCGTCGAGGGTGACGTCTTTAGCGAGCTTCTCGATCTCATCGGTCCCGAATTGAGCCGTGGCAACCTTGTCGGGCTGCACGCCTGAGCCCTCTAGAATTGTCCGCAGGAGTGCGACGTTGGCGCCCGTCCTTCCGATGATGCCGACCTTATGACCGGCCAGATCGGCGATCTCTCCGATCTTACTCGCTGCCTTTTTCCTGGAGTCCTTGCGCCCAGAGGGCGACCATAGGACAACGTAGTTCTTCCGCAGGACGGCCAGTGTCTGCGCGTCGGCCGGCATTCCCAGGTCGCCGCGGCCGACCGCCAGGTCGGCTTTGCCGGCGCCTAGCAAAGCCAGGGATTCGGCCGCTCCGCCGGTCGTGACGGGCGAGAGCCTGACGGTCCTGCTTTCCTCCTCGAAAGCCTCGGCCATCGTCTGGACCACCTGGTGGTCTTCGCTACCCGAGGGGCCGACGGCGATCCGGAGGGTCTCGGGCTGCAGGAGGTAGAACAGGGCAGCCGCTGCGGCGCCGAAGACGACGAACCCCAGAGCCAACACGATCAACAGTCTTCGTTGGCGGCGATCGTGAGAACTTCTAGCTGGATCGGACGGTGGCATCAGCGAACCCTAGGTGAACGAAAGGCTGTTTGGGGACTTCAAAGGCGTCACCGGAAACTTGTGGCGAACATGCGTCGGGCGGGAAGGTTCCGCCGAACGCAAGAACGAGCTCGCGAACGGCTTGGATTTGAACTGCGAGCGAGCTTCTGGATCATCCGCCTTTGCGCGGCACCATCAAGCAGATCTTGGAGGATGATCTATTTCGAGCCTCGAACGTAGGGATCATTCCTGATTTATCGACGCAGTATCCGCAGTGCCAAGGCGAGCGTCTCTTCCAGCGCTCCCCGTTCATGCCGGTCTTTCATGCCGTCGAGATCACATCGGGGTTTTCCCTTTGCGTACTCCGACAGGACGCCAATCAGGCGCGAGACCCCAGCTCCTCCCCCGCTTGCCCGGAGCTGGGGTCTTTGCTTGGGAGCTTGCATTTCGCGGCGGTCGGCTTTTGGCGTCTCACGGGGGCCGCTTTCAGGGCACACGCAAATGAAGAGCCCGCACCGCATCCCCGGCGGTTGGAAGCCAGTTTGCTTAGTGCATGTGAGCCAGCCAATAGCCGGCGCCACCGACGACGATGACGGCGGGCACGGCCCACAAAAGCAATCCGGGCATGATGTCCTCCTTCATGGCCGTCAAGCGACCGCGCGCTGATTACTGCTCGGTGCAGACCTTCGTGGTCTTGACGGCGGCGTCCGCTTCGGTGCGGGTCTTGTAGATGCCGTTGCCGACGACGGTCGTGGTGGTGGTCGTCGGCTTGCTGTCCACGACTGTGCACTTCTTGGTGGTCGCATCGCGCACGATGTAGAACTCGGCGGCGCTCGCGGCTTGGGTGCCCAACGCGAAAGCGGCGAGCGCGCCGCACAGGATCAGTTTCTTCATGGTCGTCTCCCTTGCTGAACTAGCGTTGGGAAACCTCCATCCTTCTTCGAAGTTCCACTTCTTCCCGACATCGGAATTGGCAGGCTTACGCGGATATTTTCCGGGAGAGCAAAAAAGGGAGGTCGGAAAAGACGAAGTGAGGTTGCCGCTTTTTCCCGGTTTGGAACCGAAGCCATCGCTGAAAGTTGTTCGGCATCTGATAATCGGGAGTTTTCACATGAACAAGCGTTTGCTGTTGGCCACCACCGCCGCGCTGGCGATCGCGACCTCGGCCTTTGCGCAATCTTCGCCTAACAATACTACAAGCCCCTCGACGACCCAGCGGCAGCAGGATTCGAGCTCGACCTCGCCGTCTTCGTCGAGCACGACCTCGGCGCCCTCGCCTTCGTCCTCCTCTTCTCAGACGGCCAATCCTTCGACGAATTCGGCCCAGACGCAGTCTCCGGCGTCGAGCGGTCAGACCGCTGCTGGCCAGTCGTCCAATTCCGGGTCCGGCACCAACACGACGCAGGCACCGTCCTCAAACAACTCGACCAACCAGGCCCAGACCAATCAGCCGTCCAACCAGACAACGACGCCTTCCAACCAGGCGCAGACCAATCCGCCTTCGAACACAAACAATCAAAGCGCCAACCCATCCGCCTCCGGCAACAACCAGGCGCAATCGCCTACGGGCAGCGGTTCGACCAACACGGCCCAGCAGCCCAACAATCAGCAGAACACGGCTGATCGTTCGTCCAACACCAACGTGAACGCATCGGTGAACATCAACGACCAGCAGCGGACCCGCATCAGCGCGTCGATTTCGCACCTGAACGTGCAGCCGCTCACCAACGTGAACTTCTCGCTCTCGGTGGGCACCGTCGTGCCGCGCGACGTCCGCCTGCAGCCGCTGCCGGCCGAGGTCGTCGAAATCTTGCCGCAGTACCGCGGCTACGACTTCGTACTGGTGAAGGACGAGATCGTGATCGTCGAGCCTTCGACCTACAAGATCGTGACGGTCGTGCCGTACTCCGGCCGCTCGACCGCAGCCGCGCCGGCGCGCACGGAGCAGCGCAAGGCGACGTTCACTGAGCGCGATCGAGAAGTCGTCCGCAAGCACGCCAAGGCACACCCGGTCGAGCGGGAGAAGCGGGTGACCACCGGCAGCTCGGTCCGGACCGAGATCCGGACCGGCGAGCGCGTGCCGGAGGGAGTGGAGATCGAGGCCTTCCCGGAAGAAGTCTATCGCGAAGCTCCGACCCTTCGCGAGTATCGGTACATCAACCGCGACAGCCGTACCTACATCGTCGAACCCGGCGACCGTCGCATCATCGAAGAAATCGAATGATCTGCATCAGGAGAAACGACCATGAAAACAATTGCACTTGGCGCAGTCGCCGCGGCGCTGCTAGGATCCGCGGCGGTTGCCGCTCCGCTCAATTCCGCGGCCATCGGTTCGACCGAAGCCTCCGCCATCGATCAGGTTCGCCTGGTCTGCAACGAATACGGTCGCTGCTACCGTACCCGCGGCCCTCGCTACGTTCAGCGCTATTATGACGACGATGATAGTTACGTGGTCCGCCGCAGCTACGGCTACTATGGAGGGCCCGGTTACTACGATCGCGGTTACGGCTACTACGGCGGTGGCCCGAGCATCGGTTTCAGCTTCGGCACCCGAAGCTGGTGAACTAGGAAAGGGCCGCTCGAAGAGCGGCCCTTTCGATATTGATTTCCTCTGGCGGTGATGAGATGTCTGCTGTTGCGAAACTCCTGGCCCAGAAAGTGCAGTTGCTGGCGCGGCTCCAAGTCCATCCCGGCTCGAACGAGAGCGCCGAGATCCAGGCGCGTCTCGCCAAGATCGAGACCGCGCTGAAGCTTCTTGGCGGCCGCGATTCGGCTGCTGCGGCCACTGAGCACGTAGCACGAGATCGTCCAGCTCCGCAGCGCCTGTGCAGAACGCCAGCAGGCGATGCGGCAGAGCGTCGGTCGGGAGCGCGCGCCGGCGAAGGCGGGCAAGCCCGCCAAGAAGCCGCGCAAGGCCGCGGCCGCCCAGAAGGAAATGCTGATGCCGATCGAGGGCAAGAACCCGAAAGAGGCGGCGAAGAAGTCGGCGGCCAGGTTGCAGCGGAAGTCGGCTTAGCTCAGGCCCTCCGGAGCGACAGCGTAGGAACCAGTCAGTCCGGCGCCCGGTTGCTCCGCAAAAGACGAATAGGAGGACTCGCATGGACATGAGGGAAGCCTCGGCAATGACGGAAGCCTCCGGGCTAACGAACGAGGATGGCGGCATCGAGCAGGCTTCCGGAGCAAGGCCGGACGCCAAGACCGAAGTGGAAGGAAGCCGTCGACGCACCCACTCGCCTCCGCCGGACGCCGCGCTGCGCTGGGCCGACCAGTTGCGCAAGCTGACCGTGGAGGCTCCGTTGCAGTCGCTCTTTGTCGCGTTCCTGCTCGGAGTCTGGGTCGCCCGTCGGCGGTAGGGAGCTGCGAACCTGCACGTGCCTCGTGGCTAGGAAGCTCAGGACATTTCAGACCTCGCTGGGCTTCTACGATCTTGCGATCGCAGCGCCTTCTATGAAGGCGGCGCTCGAGGCTTGGGGCGCCGGAAGCAATCTCTTTCATCAAGGTGTCGCCAAGGAGACGGACGACCCCGACGTCGTCACCGCGACGATGTCCAGGCCAGGCGTGGTGCTTAGGCGTCCAGCTGGATCGAACGGACGCTTTGCCGAGTGCTCCGGACTCCCGTCCGCCCTGGGATCCGGCGAGAACGAAGTTCGCCGCGAAAGGCGCCGGGCGAACTCGGGCAAGAGAGCCGCGCCCAAGATCAGCGATTGGGCGCCGCGAGAGCGGTGTGCCGGCCGCCTTCAAGAGTACGAGAGCAGCGAGACCGTGCGCAGAGTTTCATCGACGAGACCCTACATCTCCTTCAAGGGACGGTTCTGGAAAGTCCCCCAGGCTTTCGCCCGCGAGCGCCTGGCCATCCGACCGCTCGAGGCGAATAACGGACCATCATCGCAACCGTCAACAAAATCTAGGAAGCCTAGCTAAATCAGGTGTCGATGCACCGGCACCAGCCGGTAGGTCCCTGATTTGATGCTGCCGCAAAGCGGATTGAGATCGAAGGTATGGCGTCCGGACTCCTTGCGAACATCTTCCTTGCGAAGCTGTAGAGCTTCACTGATCCGGCACCGGTGTAAGCGGCTATTAGTGGAGCCCAACTTTTGGCAGCGGCAGTCTTGGCGTCCTCTTTCGGCCTTCGTTCGTAAGCAAGGCAGGCGTTGAATAACTCCTTCGGCTCCTGATCCGTGAAGCCTTTCGACCGGATCTTCTTTTCCGACTTGACCTTGATTGCATCGACCGGATTTTTGGTCAGCTTTCGATTGTCTACCGCCCAGCCGAACACCGACTTAATCCCGGGGAGATCGCCGTCCTTCAGGGTCTTGGCGCTGACCACCTTGAGCCGAGCATCTTTGAACGCGAGCATGTTCTGCTCAGACACTCGGCCGGCAACATCATGACCAAGATGTTTGATGAGCCGGTCTATGGCACCTTTGTAGGTGTCGTGAGTGCTCTGGGAGCGACCGGCGGCCTTAGTCTCCTTCCACCATAGCTCAAACAAGCTCGTGATCGTCTGCTTTGGTTTGACCGCTGCAACCGTTTCGATAGGCGGAAAGCGCTGGGCCTTTGGGTTTGGGCTGTAGTCGCCCTCAGCGTTGCGCCGTAGCTGCCAGCCAGCATCGAGTTAAGCCGTCCCCACCAGTTTCAGGAAGCGCCCGCGATCGTCCGGAGCAAGGTGAATGCGGTGGCGAATGAGAACCCAATCCGCAAGGAATCCGCACGTGTCAATCCTAGCGTTCGACCTTTGAATTGCGCATAGTTTGGTACGGCTTATACAGTCGAAACATCACCGCGTGATTGTCGGGCTTGAGACGAATGTCCAAAATCCGACGCGCACACTCAATACGAGGCGCTGGAGAACCCGACGGTTTTGGGCGGCACGCCGCTTGCTTCATTCGTACCGCCGTCACCGACGCCAGTTTCACAGCGCTCGGCTGAAAGGCGGGAGAGTGCAGCGGAGTGTTTGATGCGATCTGGAGTTCGGTTTTGCGAAGCCACAACCATTGCGTCCCTCGCAAGTCGCGCAGCCAATTCTGCGGGCCCTCGGCCAGCAGTGAAGCCGCCGCCCATTGTTTGGAGCTGGTCGGAAGATATACTGGCGCGCAATTCGGCGATGGTTACCGCTGGAAGTGATTCTGTAATCCGTGTTTGCCGGCATGGCGGCATTGTCGACAGTCCCGTTTTCCTGAAAGCAAGCTTTGCTCGAAGAGATCATGGTCAGGCGCAGTGTGCATCCTTTGCGCACAACCTGATTGGAGGTAGTAACGGCCATCCGTACTTCGCCCCGATCGAGCACGGCGTAGCCCGCGACGAATACCGATCTTGTGCCCAATTGTGGTCTGCACGGACGTCCGTTCAATGATCGCAATCCTCAACGCGAGGTCCTGAACGCAGCTGAGGCGACAGCGTTTGCCTGCGTCTCATTTTCATTTCGCAATATTGAAATCGCGCGAGCCACTCGGGACCGGGCGCGTTTGCGTTCGGCAATAGGCACATCGGCGGGCAAGTTGAAGGCGTTACAAGTTGGCCAACGAGCGATCGAGACGGACGAGCTGTCTCCGGCCTCGGCGCTTTCTCGAGATCTCGAAAGCTGCATATCCCGCTTTCAGGGGCGGCTGCGCTGTTCCGCTGTCTATTCAAACGACGCTTTAAGTGCACATGCGAAATCGCTCTTTCGGAGGAAGAGGTTGATGGAAAGTCGCTTCATGCCACACATCGGAATGGTTGCGTTGGCCAGTCAGCAGTATCTGGCGATCGCGTTCATCTATTCGGCCATTCCTGTGATCCTCCGGGGCAACGGTGCCAGCCTGGAACTCGTCGGCTTATATAGCACGGCATTCGTTGCCTTCACCGTTAACTTCCTTTGGGCCCCGGTCGTGGATCGATGGAGCGTCAATCGTCTCGGGCTGAGACGTTCATGGATCCTGGTGACTCAAGTCGCCAGCACCACGGTGCTGGCAACGATGGCATTTCTGAACCCGAAGACCGACTTCGTGCCAGTTTTTCTTGTCTCTCTCGCGCTTGCGACCATTGCCGCCACACAGCGGATCGCAACGTTGGGGTACATAGCGGACGCCCTCGATTCCCGCGAGCGGCCGCTCGGGGCTGCGCTGCTGGGTTGGGGCCGGGCCATCGGCCACGTAATCGGTGGCGCGGTCTGCCTGCAATTGATCGAGATTTTCGGCTGGCGCCCGGCTTTGCTGGGCTTGACGCTACTGGTAGCCGTCTTCGCTGGATGGGTGTTTGCGATTCCTGAACCGCTTCTTTGCAAGGGTCGGTCGCGCTCGCCACAGCACCTATCCATCTTTGCGATGCTACGCAACAACGGCCTGTGGTCGACGGCTGCTTTGATCGGGCCCGGCGTTATCGGAATCGCAGTGGCCTTCGCAACGGTGCAGTTGCGGCTCGTTGATATCGGCTTTGCCGCGGCAGATATCGGCTGGATCGGAGCTCTCTCGAACGTGGTGACGTATACTATCATTGCGCCGCTGACGAGCGCGATCCTGACGCGAATGGCACCGCACCGTGGCCTGATATGGGGCTGCGCCGTCCTGGCCATCGGTTTTGGAGGGCTTTCGGTGATCGATCACTATTTGGACGTAAGCGTGAGCGCCGTCGCGAGCGTTGGGATGGTGTTCGCCGCGCTCGCAGTCCAGCATGTTACATTCACGAGCTGGTTTCTCGGGATTGCCAGGCCGGGCAAGACGGGAACTGATGTCACGTTCCTGACTTCGGTAATGTCGGCGTTTGCACTGGTGGGCTTCGCAGCGAGCGGGTTTCTCGCGGCAAGATTAGGTTACGGGGTTACGCTGATATTGCCGGGCGTCGGCTATGCTCTATCAGCCTTGCTTGCTGCGGCATTGCTCCGCCAATCTGACATCGCAGCGCCTGGCGAGGACTGACAATCGTGTATCGTTGGAAGCTGCTCAGAAACTGTCTTTGCGACTTCGTGGATCATGCCGGATTCCTTCACGATAAACGGGCCCGCATCAGTCCTGTCAGACAATGCCTGATACCGACACCGACGTAGCCGATGGTTGGATCGCGCAGCAAACTGCCCATCGAACGAAACATCAAGGCATGTCGCTTCCTCAAGTGCGGCAGGATTGATCCGATGTCGCTCAGGACGCGGTCCATTGCCTCGCGGTCACCGCGGCGAAGGGCCGTTACGTATTCGCCGTGCAGGTTTGCGTAGAACCGCGGCGCGATCAGATCACGCACGAAATACCGATTCTGGCGAGGATTGTCGGGGAAGGTCGTCGCAAGCTTGTATGCATAGATCATACGGGACCTCGCCATGCGCGGGCTATACGATGTCGAGCCTGGATAAATGCGCCATTTCGAAAGAGGTTCGTCAAGATAGACGTGATCGTATCCAGCGCGAAAGAGCCGCAGAAAAAGGTCGTCGTCCTCGTAACCGGATAGCCTATCATCGAATCCACCGACTGCCTCGAACGCTCGGCGCGAGATGAGTGAGGCTGATGGCAAGATGAACATGTCCCTGGCCAAACACTCGATAATGCTTTGTTTCGGGTGTTCGGCGGGCACTTTGTCCAAATAGCGCTTTGTGACCATCCCGCCGCTTTCATCGATTTCATCAAGGTTGCTGTAGACCCAGCCGAGCGGAATTCCACGCTTCTTTTGGAACGGTTTGGACAGCATCTCGAGATGATGAGGATGCCAGACATCATCCTGGTCAAGGAGGGCAATCAGACGGCTTCTGGAGTAGGAGACGCCAAAATTTCGAGCAGACGATTGGCCGCCGTTCGCCTTGCGAAGCAGCCTGATCCTCGGATGGACCATCGCCAGGCTCGCGACGATGGCCGCTCCGTCATCGGTTGAACCGTCGTCCACCACGATAACTTCGCTCGGCGGAAGCGTTTGAGCCAGCACGCTCGCGAGGGATTCTTTGATGAACGTGGCACCATTGTACATGGGAATAATAGCCACGATCGAGAGATCATCGGACGCGCCCATGGTAACTCCTAGTTGTAGGCCTGCTCTGAAGGGGATATAACCTAAAGTTGAATGCGCCGCCATCAGGTTGTTGAACAGGTTGGCGACAGCGCTATGCGGTAGTAAAATTGTCGATCTAGACCAGGTGGCATCGGCGCGGCCCTCAATGAAAGCCATTCCGACGCAAGGCGTCTGTCCTCGCAGTCGCATCATCTTGAGACTGCGGCAGCACGGCCCCAAGCTCAGCCCAGAGCGGAGGCTAGCAAGCATCAAGGACCACCAGCACAGATCTCAGAGTAGGCTTGTAGGACAGCTTCAATTTCACCAAACATCTGGATTTCACCGCGCTCCATCCAGATGGCTTTCGTGCACCACTGCCGACAAATTTCGAAGCTATGAGAAGCGAGCACCAGGATGCTCGCTCGCTCGACGAAGGAAGCTACACGACGCTGCGCTTTGGCAAGAAAAGCTGCATCGCCAGCCATGATCCATTCATCCATCAATAGGATTTCTGGCGAGAAACAGGTTGCCACGGCGAACGTCAATCGCGTCATCATACCCGACGAATAGGTGCGTACCGGGATGCTCAGATAGTCACCGAGGCCGGTAAAATCGCCGATGTCCGCCATGTGCGATTCTATCTCGCTTGAGCTTAGACCAAGCAGCATGCCACGCAGCCGGATATTGTCATATCCGCTCAAGTCAGCATCGATTCCCAGTGCGATATCAAACAGAGGTGAAATTCGGCCACAGGACGTTACATTCCCGATTGTCGGTTGGTAGACTCCGGCCATGACGCGAAGCAGGGTCGTCTTGCCGGCCCCATTACTGCCGATGAGGGCTATGCGATCACCGGCAGTCAACTGGAAAGAGACGTTTCTGAGCGCCTCAACGACAATCCTATGACTGGCATCTGTTGCAAGCTGGCCGCCAGTGCCACGAAACAACAGATGCTTTTTGAGAGAGCGTGAACCTGTTTGGTAGATAGGAAAGGAAACGCTTACATCATCAAGCGCAAGCAGAGGCGTCTGGTCAAAGGCTGATGTAACCATCCTTAAATCCAATACGCGATTCGGCCGCGGAAGCGCGAAAGCAGATAGACTGAGATGCCGATGTTGAGAGCTGTGATCAATCCTACTGCGCAGTAGTTCTCTGTTGATGGCATCTCTCCCAGGAGCGGCGCGCGCGCCACCTGCAGAAGATGAAAAAACGGATTGTACCGGGTGATAAAGGAGTGCCCCTTCAGCGAGTCTGGCCGCCAAAAGATCGGTGTAAGAAAGAACAGAATTTGCACGGCTGAATTGATGACTTGCGGAATGTCGCGAAATCTCGCCGAGACCATTCCAATTGTCAGGCTTGCAAAGATCCCATTCACGACGATGGCTAAGAGGCCAACGATGGCCAAAAGGGCAACTGATCCGGGCCAAATTCTGAAATAGATGATGACGCCGAAATAGACAATGAGATTGTGTGCAAAAATGATCAACTTGGTCCAGTTGAAACGAAAAACATAGACCGAGAAAGGCAAGCTAATCTGCTTAATGTAGCACTCAGAGCCGGTGAACAGCGTTCCGCTCTCCGTCAAATAGCTCGACAGCAACGTCCAGACCAACATGCCGGAACAGAAAAACGGAATAAATCGGTCGACTTCCTGCTGAAAGAGCTCCGCATATACCACGCCCAAAGCGATGACCATGACCGCCATGCTGGCGGTCAACCAAAACGGGCCCAGCACGGAGCGCCGATACCGCTGAACGATCTCGTTCCAGCCCAACGACCCCCAAAGCCTCCAATGGGTTAGGCCATCTAGGAGGTCCAAGCGGGCGCTCTTGAAGCCTCGCGCGGTCGTCGTTGCCGGGAGGCGGACGTCGAAATGACTTCGATCAACAGACAATGGGTGCATCGGCTTGCTCAGTTACTTTTGCGGCGTACGGACGTTGTCTCAAGATTGCAAAGACGTTTGGTCTGAGATTGTTCGCATCAATCATGCCGTCGGCTCGCGGTGGTGAATCTGGACGTTATGCGCGCTCGAACTGGAGGCGTCTTCGCCAAAGGGGCGCTCCTCAATCACCGAACAATCAACGCGTGCCACATATTGTTCTTTCCATGGCTTTCGGCGTCGCGGAGGAAACGCGAGCTCAAAGGAGGTTGTCGCGTCATTGGCGAGATTGTCGTTGTGGAAGGGATCACGCGACAGCTCCCGCCTCCATGTTTTGAGCATGTAGGCGGTCTCGCTTCGCAAATCTTTCGAATGTTCTTCGCGCGAGTCGGAGTTATCCCGCCTGGATTGATGATGATAGAGCTCCGCATGCGGGGTCCAGATGTTCCGGTACCCGCGGCGTCTGAGTTTTAGACAAAGGTCAACATCATGAAAGGCATTGGGCAGGTTGATTTCATCCAGCTCGCCAACCTGTTCGTACACCGATCTTCGTACAAGGAGACAGGCTCCAGTTACGGCGGAGACTTCGGAGACCAGCGCGTTCCGACCGAAATACCCGGCCGCCTCCCGGCGCAATCGATAATTGAACGGCTTGGCAATACCGGGAAAGCCCAGTGCCAACCCACCATGTCGAACGCGGCCATCCGAATAGATCAGCTTGGCCCCAACCGCACCCACGTCGTCTCGAACCGCCCATGAGACCATTTCGGAAAGCCAGCCTGGATTGATGACCTCAATATCATCACTCAACAAACCGAGTACTGCTCCGTTCGCCAGACGGGCCGCCATATTGATCATCGCGGAATAATTGACCGGCCCGTTGTACGTGAGGATACGCATGCGGGGAACTTCACTGCGCCTTTGAAGCAGCGACTGGGCTTCCGTAGATCGGCTTTCGTGGTCGACCACGAAAAGCTCAAGATCGGGGTAGTCGGTTTGCTCGAGGAAGCTTCTTGCGTAAGCGGCACGCAGGCCTGATCCGTCGAGCGTCGGCACAATGAGTGTGACGGTCGGCGCCTGTGTTGGAGGCTGTCGGCGAACCCGCACCCAATCAGGCAAAACCGGATGTTGTTCCGCGACGGCATTCTCATGACCTCTCTGCAGGTGCTCGTCGATGGCCAGTCGAGCGGCTTGCGCACACCGCGCAGGTATTGCTTCGGAGAACGAGCGCGCGCCAAATTCGCGACGCCAGTGATAAAGGACCGTTGGAATATGGTGAATGCGATCGGGTGAGGTCGATTCAATACAGCGCAGCGCGAGATCGTAGTCTTGACTACCCTCAAAGCCCAATCGAAATCCGCCGACTTTCTCCACGAGAGAGCGCCGATAGACTCCCAGATGACTAATGAGGTTATGGCCTAAGAACAGTTCTTTGTTCCAGTCCGTCTTGAAATATGGAGTCTGACGGCGACCTCGCCGATCGATCTGATCTTCATCGCTGTAGATGATATCAAGATCGGAGCGGTCATTGAGCGCCACGACAACTTCATAAAGGGCGTGCGAAGGCAGCAGGTCGTCTTGATCCATCAAGGCGACGAACTCACCTTGAACGAGCGATAACGCAGAATTGGAGGCAGCCGAAATGTTGCCGTTAACAGTTCGCCGGACCAGTTTGATTCGGGGATCTCGCGTCGACGCTTCCAGCAAGGCTTGTACCTGGCGGTCTGGCGATGCATCGTTGGCAATGCACAGCTCCCAATTGGGGTACAGTTGCTCGCGAACGCTTTCAATTGCTGCACGGAGAGCCCATGTCGGCGGGTTATAAACCGGCATAACGACGGACAGTAGGGGCTTGTATCGCAACACGTCTAGATGACGACGGATCGCGTCAATATCGGACGGCGTCAGCGTGTCGTATTGTTGCACCCAGCTCTGGTATCGCCGATTTTGGAGTTGGTTCGTAACCTTGAATAGACGTTTGAGCGGCGAGCGCATCCAGTTGGGCAGCCGACGCGCGCGCGACCTCAAATAGTCAAGCTGGTCATCTGAAGCGAGTTTGTCGAACACTGTCTTGCTGGCTCTCTATGCTGGATCCAATGTTCCAGTGTCAGCTGTGGCCGTCGGCGACGCCGACGATGTAGCGCGCGTAGTCACCTTTTCCCAACGTTCCGGCTAGCCGCATCAACTGGTCGCGATCAATGAACCCCTGTCCGAAGGCAATCTCCTCCGGGCACGCAATTCTGAATCCCTGACGTCGCTCAAGCACGGAAACAAATTCTGCGGCCGTGAGCAGGCTGTCGGGCGTTCCGGCGTCAAGCCACGTGAAGCCGCGACTCATGCGCTCGACGGCAAGCTGTTCCCGATCGAGGTACGCCCTATTCAGATCGGTGATCTCCAGCTCGCCCCTAGCCGAAGGCCGTATATCTGCTGCCAGATGGACAACCTGCGGGTCGTAGAAATAAAGTCCCGTCACGGCAAAGTTGGACTTTGGTTGTCTTGGCTTCTCCTCAAGAGAATTGGCCTTACCGCTCTCATTAAAAGTGATGACCCCGTAACGCTCAGGATCCGAAACCTGATAGGCGAACACCGTGGCGCCGTTTGTGCGTGAGCGTGCGTTGGCAAGCAGCGCGGGAAGGCCGTGCCCGAAGAAAATGTTATCGCCGAGGATAAGCGCTGAATTGTGCCCTTCCACGAACGTCGCACCAATAATAAAGGCTTGCGCCAGCCCCTCAGGCTTTGGCTGCGTCATATACGACAGTGACAGCCCCCATTGATTTCCATCTCCAAGAAGGGACTGAAACAACGGAAGGTCGTGGGGTGTTGCGATGATCAAAATGTCTCGAATACCTGCGAGCATCAGGGTTGTAAGGGGGTAGTAGATCATCGGCTTGTCGTAGACCGGCAGAAGCTGCTTGGATGTCACTGCCGTCATTGGATAAAGGCGTGTACCGTTGCCCCCGGCAAGGATGATTCCCTTCATAGTTCTTTCCCCTCATGCGAAATGCGGTCCAAGCAGGCCGAGATGGATGATGGTGTCGGTGGCAAGCTGATCTCGAAAAGTGAGCGCAATCTTTCAGTCGACAGCTGTGAATTGGCAGGCCGTACGGCTGCAGTCGGATATTGCGCGGACGAAATGGTTTCGACTGCGGCCGATGGACCCGCTCGTTTCGCGCTTTCGCGAAAAATCAGACCGGCAAATTCATGCCACGTCATAGCGTCTAACCCGGCGAGGTGGGTAATCCCGCTATATTGCTGCTGCCATTGTCTCAACCGTCTGGCCATTGAGACGATCGAGGCGGCGATGTCGGGTGCATAGGTCGGGCAGCCCCGTTGATCGCCCACCACGCGAACGCACTCTCGTTCCGCGCCGACCTTCAGCATAGTGCGAACGAAATTGTGTCCAAACGGCGCATAAACCCAAGACGTCCTCAAGATCACGTGGCGGGGATTGGCCGCGGCGACAGCAAGTTCGCCCTCCAGTTTGGAGC
The DNA here is from genome assembly GCF_059803455.1 of Bradyrhizobium sp. UFLA05-108. Classification (NCBI taxonomy): domain Bacteria; kingdom Pseudomonadati; phylum Pseudomonadota; class Alphaproteobacteria; order Hyphomicrobiales; family Nitrobacteraceae; genus Bradyrhizobium; species Bradyrhizobium sp. UFLA05-108. The sequence continues at coordinate 42,764 of NZ_JBANAZ010000056.1, forward strand.
GTCCGTAAACGCCTTGCGGATTAGGTTGGTCCGTCTCTCCGTAAGCGCCCGGCTTTTTCCCGTCGAAAACGTAATCAGTGGAGAGATGAATGATGGTCGCACCAACCGCGTTTGCCGCCTTCGCGACCTCGCCGGCCGCGTCGCGGTTTATGGCATAGGCTAGATCGGATTCCGTTTCCGCCCGATCAACAGCTGTGTAGGCAGCCGGATTGATCACGATATCCGGCCTGAACGACATAATTGCACTGGCCAAGGACTTGGGCCGCGTGAGATCGAACTCGGGCCGCGCCGCAAAACCAAAGACCGCGTCACTCGCGGACGCAGCCAACTCTCTGAGGGACCTTGATACTTGTCCCTTCGTCCCGATCACGTAGAGGCGCACGATGCTCACCCTCTTACGAGACCGAGACGTTCGCCGGCATATATCTTCTCTCGTAAGGGCTGCCACCAATGTTCGTTTAGCAGGTACCAACGGACTGTTTTCGCGAGTCCGGCTTCAAATGTTTCTTGCGCCTGCCAACCCAACTCATGTTCGAGCTTTGAGGCGTCGATAGCATAGCGGCGGTCATGACCCGGCCGGTCCGGCACAAATTGGATGAGCTCGTGATGCGACTGGTCAGTTGGCCGCAGTATGTCCATCCACGAGCAAACTTGGCGCACCACATCGATGTTCTGGCGCTCATTTCTGCCGCCGATATTGTAGGTCTCGCCTGGTCGTCCGCCCTTCAAAATGAGGCCCAGCGCGCGCGCATGGTCTTCCACATGGAGCCAATCGCGAACATTCGAGCCGGTCCCGTATACCGGAAGCGGCTGGCGATTCAGGGCATTAAGGATCATCAATGGGATGAGCTTTTCCGGGAAATGATAAGGGCCGTAATTGTTCGAACAATTGGAAACGATCACCGGCAAGCCATACGTGCGATGCCAGGCCTTCGCGAGATGATCTGATGCGGCCTTGGTTGCGGAGTAAGGAGAGCTTGGATCGTACGGCGTAGCTTCCGTGAATAGTCCGCTCGCTCCGAGCGAGCCATAGACTTCATCAGTCGATACGTGGACAAAACGAAAGTCTGCCACGTTTTGAGATGAGAAGTACCGCCGGGCAGCTTCGAGCAAGGCGAAGGTTCCGACCACATTGGTTTGCACAAAGACATCAGATCCTGAAATCGATCGATCAACGTGGCTCTCAGCGGCCAAGTGAATCACGCCATCGGGGTGATATTTCGAGAACAGGGCGTCGACGGCCTCGGCATCGCAGATGTCCCGCTGCTCAAAATGATAGCGCGGATTGTTGGCAATGGGTGCCAACGACGCCAAGTTCCCCGCATAGGTTAGCCTGTCCACCACGACCACTTCGTAGCCGAGCTCTAAAACGAAATGACGGCAAACCGCCGACCCTATAAAGCCGGCACCGCCCGATACCAGAATGCGCATTCAATTGCTCAAGCTTCGGTAGCTGAAAGGCGGGGTTGGGCCAGCCCGTCTTGGCTGCCGTTGTCCTTTGACAAAGGAGATCACTGCACGGAATCCTGCAATCAACCTCGAATGCGAGATCTCGAGCGATGGCGCGATCGCACCAAAGTGAATAGTTCGTCGGTTACCTTGCATATGCCGGCCGTGGGTGTCGATTTCCGTACACATGCGGGAAGCTTTAAAGGAGTGCCAGTCCCATTTGAGATAGGGAGCCCCTCATTTATCGCGCTCACCTTTCGCCGAAGGCCGGCCGCTCGGCCTATCGGAAAAAGTTCTCTGGCCGAGATGAAGTGTGCGAGTTGGCGTTGTCCAAGGTCTACGCTCTTAGGTGCGGCTCAAACGCGTCACGATCTTGAACGGCGTCATCCGAGAAGGTGCCTGCTCATTGAAGTGCCCGATTGTTGCGCGAGCGACGCCGAATATCGGCTTTATGGCAGCCCATTCAAAATCGGTGAGTCCATAACGTATAATTCGAGCGCCCAGTTTGGGGGGTGAATCACCAGCGCGCGGCCAAAAGCAACACTCCGGCCCGGCCCTGTGCTGCTTGCGGGCGCGCGCACCGACGTGATCCCCGTGTCTGGACGGTCAATCAGGGAGTGGCGGTGCAAGCGGCCGGGGGAGCAACGCGCTCCGCGCTAGAAGGCGTGTGGGAAATGGCAATGCGCCGCTGGCCTAGCGAAGGATCTTCCTGACGCATCCCAAATGGGACGCGCGGGGAGTTTATTCCACTGCTATGTGCCTCGCCGGGATTCCTAGTCTGGCGTGTGGCCTCGCTGCGCCGATCGACGATAATCCCGTTGAGCGATTGGCAGGAGCGCGCAGCTGGATGCGTCGACGTCTGCGACCCGAGAATGACAACACCTGCTCTGAAATGGGCTTTATCGTTTGACCGTCGATCGTTTGACTGACATCACGCTCGGGCTCGACAGCAGGGCTGGCAAGAACAACGAAGTCCGTCAGCTCCTCGTGGATTTTCCATCGCGAAACCATACTGGATCATCATCCTCGCCTCGTCGACCCCGGGAAGAGTTGCCACTCTGAGTTTCCAGGTTGGGAGATTGTAGAGCGGTTAGCTGGAATTTGGCGGTGATGGAAATTGTAATCGCCTCTTAGCGCTTCCTTCCAAAGAAACACAGTCGGCCCGATCACGACATGGCCGATCGATCCGCTTCATAGGCCTCAGCGCGAGCGCAGCCGCCCGCTTGGGACACGGTACTCAATATGCAGATAATGTCCGATGTTCTACTTTATTCTCGGCGATTTGTGACGGAAGCGTCGCTCGCCTGCACAACGTGGAGCGGCCCAGAAGTAGGCCGCGCACACAGTTTGAGGCTCCGGAATGTTGACATCGTCGTGCTTGCGCTTGTGGCCGGACTACCTTGGTCGACCAGCCTAACCAGTATACTTGGACTAGTCCTCTTCTTTGGCATTTTGACAACGATCCGCTCCGAGCGGATGCTCGCTACGATCAGTCGTCCCGCTGGCGCCCTGCCGCTGGCTCTCGTATTGCTAGCGGCGATAGGGGTCATCTGGGCCAACGAAGTACCCTGGCCAGAACGGCTCAGTGCTTTGGGGAAAATGACCAAGCTACTGCTGCTCCCGCTCCTGTTGTTCCACTTCCAATCCAGTGCGCGCGCTAAATGGGTGTTCGCGACCTTCGTAGTCTCGAACGTGATTCTGCTGATCTACTCGTTCGTTGCATCGACGATGCCGGAATTGGCGATTGTTCAAAGAACCGGTGGCTTCGGCGTTCCCGTGAGAAATTACATTGACCAAAGCCAGGGGTTTTCGCTTGTTGCCGTGGCTTTGGCAGGCCTTGCATTTGAGGCGGCGTCTCAGCAGAAGCGCTATTGGGGTGTGGCGCTGGGTCTGGTCAGCGTCCTGTTCTTTGCTAACCTTGCCTTTATCAACGTCGCTCGAACAGCGTTTTTCTATTTGCCGATCATGCTGGTTCTCCTGGCCATACGTTACTCAAGCCAACGAACTGCGTTGGTCGCCGTCATCGGTGTCTGCATCTTATGCGGAGCGTTGTGGCAGGCATCTCCCAATCTGCAACGAAAAGTCTCTGCGATTTTCACAGAATTGGATGCGTTCCAGCCAAATGCCCAAATTGGAGAGAAAGAACCTTCGGCAGCTGAAAGGCTCGAATTTTGGCGCAAGTCAATTCAGTTCATCGAAAGAGCTCCGGTCCTGGGCCATGGGACTGGTTCGATCCGACATCTTTTCGGGCAAGAATCGATCGGGCGAACTGGAATATCGGCCCTCGTTGTAAGCAATCCTCACAATCAGACGCTTGCTGCCGCGGTTCAATGGGGCAGCATCGGTATCGTCGTTGTCTGGGCGATGTGGATATCGCAGGTGCAGCTGTTCTGCAGCAGGGCCCTTGTTGCCTGGATCGGAATGCTTGCGGCAGTGCAGAATATTGCGAGCTCGGTTTTCAATTCGCACCTGATGGACGCGTACGAAGGCTGGCTTTACGTATTGGCGGTTGGGATTGCTGGCGGAGAACTGTTGCGGATCGAGGGGCGTAAGCGGGCCCGGCTGGAGTCCGCCATCGCGCCTGCTTCGCGCTAAGTAGGGCAAAAGCTATCCGCATCCGCGCCACGCCCAAAGATCTCTACGATTTTGGGACGTTCCGGCGCGGACCCGTTCATTTTAAAAATGCTTTGGTGGAAGGCTCTTCAACATGGCTTCGGCGCGATGGCCTGCGCAATGGTGGCCTGGCGCGCGGCGAAACCGCGCATCCTCGCCCTAGCGATAATTGAAGGCGCACAGCGCGCGGATCGGTTGTCGTCACCATCAACGACCGTGGCCCCTTGGTGTGCGGCCGCGTATTGCGCCTGGCGCGCGCGCCGGCCGCACGAACTCGGCTTCGTCGGATCTGGTGTGGCGCGGGTTGAGGCCGCAGTCATCGAATGAATTTCTGCGCTCGGTTGGCATTCGTGAACGCCGACTATGCAACACGTCCTGTGCAAAAGCGATTTTGCGAACCGCGCTGCCAAATGCGCTCAGCCCTGCAGCTCAAGTTTACATCTGCAGGATGTCGCGCGCTTCGTACGCCAGGTCGCAATCAAGCCCGCTGAATGCGACCCCGTCGATTGGCCATGCTGGCGCCTCGTCGCCTCTCAAAGGCCGACCGCTTCCAACGCCGTCTTGAACATCGAGTCGATGGGATTGGAATCGCTAAACGACCGAAAGCCGGGTTGAAACATCGACCTATCCGTCGGTCTCGATAAGGCAGGCTGCCCTGTCTGCAAGGGCCCAGCCCATGCCGGGTCGCAACCCATCCTCCCCTCTCGGCCGCTTCAAACAGGCGCCACCCATGGTTCGCGTTACCATTCATTGATCCAGATTCGCATTTCGCCTTCGCCACGGTTGGCCCAGCTGAACCACGGAATGAATGTCAACCGCTGCGATTCCCGCTGTCCAGGCACTTTATCGTAGTGATAAAGCGGTGCTTCCTCAGAGTGTCTGTGCTGCAAACGAAAGCCCTCAGCCTGCAGCAAGAACTTGCCGGCGAGAAGACCAGTGCCTTCGCTAAGCGAAAACCGGCTATCTTCATCAAGCCAAACATTGTGGAGCTCCGGCCCGTTGTCGACTTCTTCCAGACAATAAACCAGAGGACCCCGCTGAATAGCCACTTTGCCGGCCAAGTGGCGAAGTTGCGGATGACCATACACGCGGCGTACCGGCATCGGCAGCAGCAATTTGAGGCGATCGCCCTGTTGCCACGTGCGGTGAATGTGCAAATAGCCTTTGCGCGACTCGCAATTGACGACCTCGCCGTTCAGCCTGGCCTCCGGCGCCGTGCACCATTCCGGCAGTCGCAGGGCGATCGTGTGCGTGATTGGCTGGTCCGATTCTACGAAGATCTCTACACAGTCCTCCCAGGGATAGTTGCCGCTCACGCGCAGGCGCAGCGTATGTTCTCCGACCGGCAGCGCCAGGCTGTTACCAATGTAGAGATTGACATAGAGCGCGTCGGGACGTGCCGTATAGATGTAATGGCCAATTGATGTGAAAAGGCGCGCAATGTTCGGCGGACAGCAGGCGCAGCCAAACCAGGGCTGTCGCACCGGTGTGACATGACTGTAGATGCGGTTGGACCGCAGCGTTTTGGGATGAACTTCGAGTGGATTGACATAGAAAAAGTGGCGTCCATCCAAGGCGATACTGCCCAGAACGGTGTTATAGAGCGCGCGCTCCATCACATCGGCATAGTGACTGTCCGCTTCCATCTCGAGCATCCGGCGGGCGAACATTATCAGGCCAATCGACGCGCAGCTTTCCGCGTACACAGTATCATTCGGCAGATCGTAGTCGCTACTGAACGCTTCGCCGGCACTTTGCGAACCGATACCGCCGGTCACATAGATCTGCCGCTGCACCATGTTTTGCCATAGCCGCAGGCAAGCTTGGCGTTGCTGCTCGTTCTGAAGTAAACGCGCCAGATGGGCAACCCCAGTCATGAGGTATACAAAGCGAACCGCGTGACCTGTTGCGGTTCGCTGCTCCGAGACTGGCAAGTGCGCCTGGCTATAGGCTTTATCTTTCACCACCAGGGGCGTGGCGTGTGATTTGCGGTGACGGGATCGCTTCTCATACTCTATGTCGTAGAAGTGCGGCTCGGTGCCGCGTTGCTCCACGAAATAATTGGCGAGTGTGAGATATCGGCGCTCCTGGGTCACTTCGTAGAGGCGTGCCAATGCAAGTTCGATTTCCGGATGAGCATCATAGCCGTGTAACTGATGGTGCTCTGGCCCAAAATCCGCGGCGATACGGTCGGCTAGCCTGCAGACGACCTCCAGCAACCGCCGTTTTCCAGTAGCCAGAAAGAAAGCGACGCCAGCTTCAATCAAATGGCCGGCGCAGTAAAGCTCGTGGCATTCGCTTAAGTTGCTCCAGCGCTCCCCAGGCGCCTTTACCGTGAAGTAAGTGTTCAGATAGCCGTCGCCGCACTGCGCGGCCGCAATCAGTTCAATCAGGTCATCGGCGGTTTTCTCCAGTTCTGGATTGGAGGTTTGGCACAGCGACCAGGCGACCGCTTCCAGCCATTTCGCGACATCACTGTCCTGAAAAACTGTACCGCAGAACTCGCCCTTTGCTCGGTTGGCGGCGATCCGAAAGTTCTCTATCGCATGGCTCGCTGTGACTTCTGGAATACGATCGTTCAGCGCCTCCCACTGATAAGGAATCGTCACGTCCCTCACCAATTGCTGGCATTTTCCAATAAGCGGATCCGTGATCGTTAAGTCATGGAGATTGACTTCCGTAACCGTCGGCCGATTCATCTGCCTCTCTTTCGTGTTGGATGCACAGGCTCATAGGTCACGAAAGCCTGTGCGAGATCGTTGTTGAGATATCCGAGGCGCGAATTGGTGACCCCAGCACGTCCTGCCCGCTTTGGTCAGCTCATTTCGCGTTCGTCGGAACCGCGGCGTGACGAGCGATTGAAGTGTCTCTTTGGTCATGCAATCTGAACCAGCGGCGGAGAGTGAACTCACCTTCGTCGAACAGAATGGGACGTTCTATGACGCTCGACGCGAACGACATTGTCGATCTCCGTACATCGTGCTGACCAGCACGCTCAAACAGTCAAGACAGCAATTTCCGTGCCGGAACGGGCGCAGATTGTCCGCAACAATCACGTCGTCGGTGTCCACCAGTCCATACCGGGTTCAATGTGGATTCTGTGCGCCACCTTTGGCGCGGATGGATTTTCGCTCCGCCTTGCTGATGCTCGAGTTCCGGCGGGACGCCACGCGCTTCGTGGTTCTGGCCGCCGTCAGAGAGCCCACGATCGCGTGGCTGCCTACAGCATGGCCTTCGAATGCAAGCAGGGCACGCGTGAACCGCTACACCGCCTTCATGAAGGCGCTTGAGCAGCTTCGCGTCCATCGCCCATCAGACCATGGGGCGCTGGCGTTGCAGACCAGGACATCGCCGCTCCGAAACCCCGAATGGTCTTCGGTGACGTAGGCGATCGCTCGTTCGCGTACAGCCGCGCTCTGCGCGAGCTTCTCGGGAATCTCGACGCGCGTCAGATTGGAGCTTCAGCCTGTAGCTCTCCATTCAGATGCGGCCCCGTAGAGCTCCGCTGTGTCGAACTTGGAGGAAGCGATTTACCCCTCGCGCCAGCCGCCACTTCGCCGGTTCGGGTCGGCGCCGCGACAAGTCCGTGATCAGGCCGGACTCGGAATCGATGATCCCGACGACCTTGATCTGGGTGAATTCGAGCACGGCGCTGCCGTCGTTGAGGACGCTGGGCTTGCGTCCCTCGACGATGCGCAGGTTGGGGCGTGGGCGGTGATCGATCATTGGGTCATTATAGAACATAGCAAGAACAAAAGCAAGCGGGTCGGATCCGATATCGCCCCGCTCACCGAGTCTTTTCGACGGCACTGTTCTTTCCCGCCTCTGTGTTCATGCCCTTGGGAGCCGCTCATGAACTGCGCGGAAATTCTGCTCAAGAATTTGGTCGACCCGCTTTCTATTCTTTGCCTTCAACGAGCCGCCGCGCGTCGATCGGAAGAGTGCGATTACACCGATCGCTCAGGGCTATTCCGGTTCGCCACAAATATCGGGGCCGGGGACCTGCGGACCTTTTAATCGGTACGACGTGCCAATCCACTCAACGGCATGTTCGCCGGAAAGCGTTATGCGGGCCAGATTTGTGCCTTCCTCGGGGCGCGCCCGCAGATGGCGGGCCGGGCTTTACTCGCTGCGCTCACCGAGTCTTGGGTCTCGGTCCCATCGGGTGACAATCCCTTCTGTAATCCGAACTTGAAGATCAAGCTCTTTTCCAGGGCTTCACGTCTCGTTTTGGGATAAAAGCGACCCAGTCGGGATCGAAACGTTGAATTCTCGCTTTGATCTGTAGCAGTCACGCCGCCTTTTGCGCTTCTGCTTCTGCTCGCACATCCATCCATCTAATACCACCGCCGCAGCCGCGCCTAGCAATTGCGCGACGACGAACGCGACGACCCCGCCGGGAGCGATACCAGCGAATGTATCCGACAGCGACCGAGCAATCGTCACGGCTGGATTGGCAAAGGAGGTTGAGGCCGTGAACCAGTAGGCGGAAGTAATGTAGAGACCGACGGCGTACGGGATGGCCGTGGGCGTGCGCGCCGCACACCCGAATATCGTAAGCAGCAGCCCGAAGGTCGCAACGGCTTCGGCAAGCCATTGCGCGGCCCCGGTCCGCTGCGTCAGCGAAACCTGCAGGACCGGAAGTTCATACATCAGATGTGCCGTCCAGACACCTGCGATGCCGCCGACGATCTGAGCTGCGATATAAATCGGCGCAGCGGTCCATGGTAGCTTGTTACGCCAAGCCAGAGCGAGCGTCACGGCCGGATTGAAATGCGCGCCGGAGATAGGGCCGAAGACGAGGATGAGAACGACAAGGATTGCGCCAGTCGGAATGGTGTTGCAGAGAAGTGCAAGCGCGATGTTTCCGCCCGCCAGCTTCTGCGCCATGATCCCTGAGCCAACGACCGCTGCGAGCAGGAATGCGGTGCCGAGCCATTCGGCAACGATGGAACGGGCGAGCGACGGCATCAATGGCGTTCCCTTACCCGCGTCGCCCCTTCAATCTCGCCGATTGCGCGGAGCTTGCTCGAGAGGCTGAGTTCGTCAAGCGAGCGCAGCGGCAATGATGTGAAGATACTGATGCGCTGATTGAGGAGACGATATGCTTCCTTGAAGGCCAGCGCGACTTCGGCCGGAGTGCCGGTGGCTTCCGCGGGATCAGGGATACCCCAGTGTGCCGTCATCGGCTGGCCGGGCCAGACTGGGCAGACTTCCTCTGCGGCGTTGTCGCAGACGGTGATGACAAAATCGAGTTTCGGTCCCTTGAGGAACTCAACCCAGGACTTTGAACGAAAACCCCTGGTGTTATAGCCCAGGCTGCGCAACAGTCGTAACGTCTCAGGATGGACTCGGCCCTTCGGCTGACTACCAGCGCTGTAGGCGCGGAATTTTCCCGCTCCAATCCTGTTGAGGACCGCTTCCGCAATGACCGAGCGCGCCGAGTTGCCGGTGCAGAGAAACAAGACACTGTATGGGTGATCGGCCATCTCGAATGTCCCTAGTTGCAGCAGGCCGTGGCTTCCTTCGCAACCGGCTGCGGCGCGCGGCACGCGCTCTGCTTCTCATGCGCGATCCGCACTGCGTTCTCGCCCGTGCCGTCGCCATAGACCGTGCTTTCGCCTGTCGTATGGAAGGTCTCCCAGGCGATGCCAGCGGGATCATCGATCCAGGACTTCTCAGATTTGGCGTAGCAGCAGGTCGTCTGGCCCTGCTCGACGACCTCACCGCCCGCCTGCCGCAGGCGCTCATAAACCTCGTGTAGTTCCTCCGTGTTCTCCACCTGGATGCCGAGGTGATCGAGGCCGGGTTCGCGCCCGCGCGTCGAGATCGCGAAATTGACGCGCGGATCGTCCAGCGTCCATTTCGCGTAGTCAGACTTCGCCACCGATGGCTGCGCTGCAAACAGTGCGGAATAAAATTGAATGGAATGGGGAATGTCCGCGACCGAGACATGAACATGGAGACGCTTCATGGGCTATCCTTTCAGGATGGGACTCTCGTGCGTGTGCGGGCGGACTTGCATACCGCGGCCGGCGCGCAGGACACCCCGCCGCAGCAATTTTCAGTGAGAAAAGCGATCAGCGCGTTCATGACCTCAAAACGCGCGGCATAGATGATCGAGCGGCCGTCGCGCCGAGAGCTGACGAGACCGGCGGTCCGTAGCCGGTCAAAGTGAAACGTCAGTGTGTTTGGCGCGACACCGAGCGCGTCAGCAACGGCACCAGCCGGCATGCCGTCCGGCCCTGCCCCTACGAGCAAGCGGAATACATCGAGGCGATTATCCTGCGCGAGCGCGGCCAGCGCACTCACAGCATCTGTCTTTTCCATAATTCAACGATTATTGAATTGACGATCAAATGTCAAGCAACGATAGATAAGTGGCATGTATGGAGACACGACCTCCATCGGGGGGATTGCCATTCCCTCGACCGATCCAGCGTTTCTTGAAGTGACTGTGGGCCTGCATATCCCGCTCGGGATCGCTTGCGTTCTCGCAGGGGTGGTCGCGCTGCTCTTACAGAAGCGCCGGGGGCGTCATTCTACGTTCGGTACGATCTACTTCTGGTGCCTGCTCGCGTTGTTCGCCTCCGTGACATTTCTCTCGATCATGCGCTGGAGCGAAAATTATCACCTGTTCGTTCTGGGAGCTTGTTCCTTCGGCTGCGCATGGTTTGGTCGCTCGGCACTTCGGCTGCGTTGGAGACATTGGATCAGATTACACATGACTGGAATGAGCTTGTCTTATGTCCTGCTGGTGATCGCTTTCTATGTTGACAATGGAAAGCAACTGCCAATCTGGAAAGATCTTCCGCACGTCACGTATTGGCTGCTCCCTCTCCTCGTCGCGGCACCGCTGCTCCTACGGGCGCTCCTCTACCATCCCTTAGTGCTTGCGGCCCGCAAATCTTGATCAAATCCGGCGCTGGTCGTGATGGCAAATGAGATTTATCGCTTTGCCGGCGCTCCGTTCCGTCGGTCACGCTCTACTCGCAGGCATACGCCCGCGACCGGAGCCGCGAAGCGTCTCCGCCCCTTGGGTAACGATCGTTGCCGCCTAGGACTTCTGCCTGGTCCGCGCTTCTGTTCGGAGTCGACCATTGGGTCGCTCCATGATGGCCTCCGGCGAGGCGAGGTCGTCCAAGCTCACAAACGTGCTTGAATCCGCACAGGGATCGAAGCAGACTGACCTGCCCCACGTCCTCGGCAGAGCAGACGGCTACGCCGGAATGACACTCGCTCGCGGGGCGGGCGGCTGGCCGAAGTGAAACTCTGTGCCAGCCACCCACATACGATGCATGATGATAGCCAACTTTCTCGCGACTGCTACGCATGCTTTCTTCATGCCTATGCGCTTGGCGAGTTGTGAGGTTGCCCTCGCCGACAGAGCCGCCCCTGGCCTTCTCAAGGGCGATCGGACGGCAAGCGGTACGCCCCTGCAATGGCAGAAGTCACGGCTATTTTCCGCCGGCGCGTTCCGCGCCTTTGCATCGCGAACAAAATAGCCGTGCCTCTACCATCCTTCGCTCTGCTTCGGCCCTCCGCTTCGCTTCGGGTTCTGGTCCGTTCCGCCCGCCGTCAGGTGATCGCCACGAAGGCCGCGATGGGCGCGGCCGATTCGGCCAAAGGACCTCACCCATGACGACCGACCACCACAACCCTCATTCCGAGCTACCCCATGCTTCGTCCCCGACCGATCACGTTCTCGCTGAACTTCAGCTCTTCGGTTTCCATCCCTTACAGGATGAGCCCGATCCACGGCCGCTTCCCGAAAGCAAGGCCATCACCGGCGCCATCGCCGACATCTTCGATGCGTTAGTCTCGACCCTGAATGACACGCGCCTCGAACCGGACCTTCAAGACTTGCTGTGGTCGACCGTCAATCTCTTTCATCGTGCAGCGGACCGCATTGAACGCCAGCTCGATGCCAACGAGCAAGCGCAGCAGAGGAGCCAGCGCGAGCAAAACGGCTCGGAAGTGCGATCCGTCGAGCTCGAACGGCTCACTGCCCAGGGCATCACGCTCATCGAACGCCGCAATACCATGGAACTCCTCCGCGATCAGGCTGCCGAATATTTCGAAGTCCATACGGGTTCGCCTTGGCGGCCGCGCTCCGGCTCAGTCGTCAGCCATCGTAACCTCACGGCCGCGATGATCGACAGTCGCGATTTTATCGCTGCCAGGCGTCGGGCCGAAACCGAGGTCATGCTTCCACCCGGACCAAAGATCGCGTTCACCGGTGGGCTCGATTTCAATGACGTCTCGCTCGTCTGGGATCGGCTCGACAAGGTCCGCGCGAAACATCCCGATATGGTTCTGCTCCACGGCGGCTCGCCGAAAGGCGCCGAGTTGATCGCTGCAAAATGGGCCAACAATCGGAAAGTGCCGCAGATCGCCTTCAAACCGGACTGGACGAAACATGCGAAGGCCGCACCATTCAAGCGCAATGATGTGATGCTGGAGGTCATGCCGATCGGAGTCATGCATTTCCCCGGCACAGGCATTCAGGATAACCTCGCCGACAAGGCAAAAAAGCTTGGCATTCCGGTCTGGAGATTCGGCAGGGACGGCGCGTGAGCGCCGTCTTAGCGGGCGATAAAAGCGACGGGGCAGCAAATTGAACGGACCGATGTGGCGGGACTCAACGTGTGCATCAGACGGTGATTCGTTGGCAGCTCTCTACGATCCTTTGGAGTTCCACTATTGCGCTTGCCGTGATGCACAGAGAGTGCTTGCTCCGATTGCTGCCGTTCCGGGAAAGCAGACGCACGACGATGGCTAGGTGCAAAGCCATCCCGCGGTATTCATCGGTTACCTTCCGTCAGCCGGCCTCTGATTCGGATCACCTACCTAAGATTCCGTATACGAAACAGTGAGGTTTTCGCAGATCGACGCGAACGCCTTTTTCGCTTCCGCGTCCTCGAAACAAAACCGTGCCCCTTTGTCGCAGCGCTCAATCGACCAGTCCGCCTTGTGTCCTCGTGAAACGCGGGATGCCTCTTCGCGCAACTGATCTAATAGTCTTCCGTGGGCACGCACAATCACACAGTTTTCCATCTGAACGCTCATTGGAGAAGGCAACATAGGCGAGGCGATACATAGCCGGAAAGGCCCTGCTATAACAAATGCGAAGCTGCGGCTAGCCGCTGTCCAGTGTTTCCTCGGACACGATGTCCAAGCTCGAGCGCGTGTTTTTCTCGCTGGCCAGCCCTTTTGCGTTGAATTCCTGCAGCTACCGAGGATGTGCAGCGTAAAATTCCAGCCAGAGCCTTTGCTATTTTTTCGTCGGATAGCAGGTTTTGGTGCGCGCCTGGGCTGGGCGACTTCTAAAAAATGCGATTGATCGTGCTGGTCGCGTTGTTCCCCGTGATGGCTCAAATGTTTATTGGGGGTGGACGAATGCTTATCTGGCGTCGGTTGGGGAGAAGAATAACTGACGCGCCAATTTGTTTTCCGAAGCACTGGACGGCTGATCCGTGCATGATTGGCCTTATCCAGGAATGGCTGAAGGCGAACGTTTTAAGACCGGTTCGTGACCATTAGCCGCTTCACGGCGAACCGTCGCACTGCGCCTCGGTATGGCAGACGGTAAACCTTCAAGTTCCTCGGCTTCACCTTCAGCGGAGGTCCGCGCAATGGGCGCTTCGCTGAAGCGAAGGACTCGTGGCTCGCCGCAAGCGCGCGTTTCTGTGAAACACTCAAAATGGGAGTCGAGTGCTCAAAATGGCTCTGCTCGAATCCGTGCAGGGGCCATTAGCAATGATGGTCCCCACCGCGGATCTTTTGGCGCTCGCTTGCTCACCGAATCCGGCCGCTAGGAAGGCGAAACCGGACCGAGGTCGTGCGCAGTTCCATTACCAGACGAACTTCGCGCCGTCCGGTAGTTCGCAGACGAATTCGCCCTGGTTGACGACTTCGGTCGCCCCGACAGTCAGCTTGGAGGCCCGCACCGTGAGCTTGCCTTCGCGGCTGAGGCTGTGGCGAATGTATTCCGTCACCGGATGTCCCGAGCTGTCCACCGTTTGGTGCGCATTTGCAAAGCTGATGCCGTGCTGCGTGCTCACCCTGAAGGCGCTGATAACTAGTCCGCCCTGCACAGCCGGCCCGGGCTTACCGCCATCGATGGTGGTACAGCGGCTGAGATCCAGTACGAGCCTGACATCCTTGCCGGCCTGCAGGGCGCTGAGCACCTCGGCGTATTTCGGCGAGGGATCATCAGCCTTGGCGATCGTGCTCACGCTTGCAGCCAAAGGCAAGGACAACAGGATCGACAGGCCTCTCGCACTAAACTGCATATACTCTTCTCCTCCACAAGGGCCACTGGCTGCGCAAGCAGCAACCTGCCCGATGTCATATTCGCAAACAGCTTGGCGCATTCCCGACATCAGGCACGTTGTCCCTACGACAACATGTGCTGCCACCACACACAAGCGGCAGCGAGGCCAACCTAACGTCACAACCTCGTAGGTAAGGTTTACGAAGTAACGTCACGGGTTTGCGATATCCGATGCGCTGTCTAATCCCGGTAGTCGCAGTTGCGAGGGAGTGGAAACCTTTCGCATTGCGCCGGGGCGGCGAAATACCGCCGTCTGGTGCAGTCTCCGTCTGAAAAGCGCAGGTCTTCAAAAAGACGAGCACGAGGCAGGATCTCGAACTTTCATACCTAAGCTCTTTGATCTCATCATAGAGCATTGCAAGGTGGCAAATGATGCCGCGCGTCCGACGAACATCGCTCTGCAAAGCGGCTTAGGCACCGTTCAAGAATCTTAGCTTAAGGGGGGCGCTGCGAAATCATCGCGACATTGCTGATGGGACCCTACGTAATGATACGGAGGGCGGCTGTCGCACTTTCTTGATCTACGAATTGCATCTTCTTTTACATGACACCATACAGACCAATCTACGATCCGCATCTCTGGCGAGGTCGTGCGCAAGCAACGCGGACCAAAGCCGATTTGCTTGGGCCCGGCAAACCCAGAGACAGGCTTCTGAAAATCGCCGAGGAATACGACAGGCTGGCCAGGCACGCCGAGGAGTGCGGCCCCCACAGAGACGGTGAAGATCTGGATTCGCGTCGCGATTTCTGATCGTTCTCCGCTTTTCTCGACTAAACCCTCGAGTGGCTCGCTGCTAAGGCCAAGACAAGCGTCTTGGCCCGATCTCGGCCAAGTCTTTCGTACGCCGGTGCCTCGCCGGCCCGCGGACGCCTGGACGCTTAAGCGAAACTCACCGCATCATGCGCGTTGCCAATCCGCAACGTGCGCGCTCACCGGTGCAGATTGCTCGCAGTGCACACACTTTTGCCGATAACTGATTTCAGAACAGAGACGACGACCAAGAGGGGCAATCAGTATTGATTCAAGCCGAAAAATCCGTAGTCGACTACCTGCTCGCATCATTGACAATCAGCGCTCTGCAGAATCGGGTCGCTCCCACCCACGAACAGGTGATACATCATTTGGAACTTGCCTGCCATCGAGCAGGTCTTGTACGGACGCCAGCATCTATGATCCGGATATTGGAGCATATCTCACGCGAGATCAGTAAGGCAGAGTCGGTGTTGGAGTTCATCGGCCGCGGAGAGGGGCACCCACACTGAGTTGACGAATGAAGATCCTGATGCTCCTGGTCGTCATGCGATCTAAGCGGAAGGGATTGGCGGGCGGACTTGAGTTTTCGGTCTCGCAGCCCGTCCCGTCGTGATCTTTAGAGCGATGCAAAGTCATCTTGGCTTTGAGGCTGCCGCCGGTTTTGGGATGCCTTAAGGAAGCTGTCGCGAGCGCGGCGAGCCGCCACGGTCGCGAACGGGCTGTCGACCGGATGCTCTCCATGCTCGGCTCGCAATTCATGGGTAGGCGAGAAGCAGCGCCCAGCTATTCTCGATCAAGCATTCGACCACCTTGTCACCCTTGGCTCGCCACCCAAATTGGTGAGGTGGGTAGTTGCGAGGTGATGTCCGCGACATTCCAATCATCGATTGTGGAGATCCATCCGGCAGGACACGGTTTTTTGCAACGTTCGAATATGCCGAAAATTTCATTCAGTGACAGATCATTTTGCGAGTAACGGAACTTGCGAAGGGCGAAATGAGCTCCCAACTCAACAAGAGAGATTGTGGGTTAGAGAGATCGGTTTGGAATTGGTGAGGTCAGCTCGTGAGCGCCGTCTTATTCAACTAAAAGCTCACTCCGCGGCTAAATCTTTCTCGGGACCGCAATTGCCGCAGAAACAAATTTCATCTCCCATCCAACGCGGATTGTGTCTCGATTTTATCACGTTTTCGTTCTATACGTTAGGTTGCGCCGTGGTGGTGGTGGAAGGCGCAATCCGTACATCTATGAACGGGGACCACCACCGTGTTTGCCCTTGGACTTGCCCTCAATCTCGCTGGGCTCGGCCTTCTGTTGTGGCTGACCTTTGCTCTCGCAGTATATGCGCTCCCATTCTTCGTTGCAGTCAGCGCCGCTGTAATGGCGTTGGATCGCGGCGGCGGAATTGCTGGTGCGCTCATTGTCGGCATCATCAGTGCCGCCTTGACGCTCGTCATGAGTCAGCTTGCCCATTCCATGGCGCGGCTGATCTTCTTGCGAGGCATAATCGGCGCGGTTTTTGCCGTTCCGGCGGGAATTGCTGGTTACCATGTGACGCTCGCGTTATCGCAGATCGCCGTACCATGGCCGTTCTGGCGTGAGACCTTCGCTTGCGTCGGCGCAATCTTCATCGCCTGGAGGGCCTGGATGCAGATCGGTGTCTTCGAGCGAGGAGTGAAGCCGGGCGGGGTAACCAAATCAACCGGTCCTGACCGTCCGTGACGCCTGAGGAAACCTCCTTCCGCTACATCTGCGGTTGCTTTGCTCTAGCGGGGTGTCCAGGCCATCTCGTTGATGAAGCTCTCAGGACATGGCGGCCTTCGTTGCGCTCGATCCCGCTGTGCCGACCTCATTCGGCCCTTTATGCGTCGTCGACGATGGCTGTCGGCTGTGGTTGTTGCCCAACGGCAATGTCGCCTTTTCCCGCAGGCTCTTTCTTTCTCTACTTCGAAACCGGTCGCCTTCTTGTGCTGCATCGCGAGCTCTGCCACGTCTTTCCCGTTTAAGTCTGTGTTCGGCGCTCGGACGCACCTCGCCTCGTTGGCTTGATCTGGCCGAAGACCGGCTGCGCCTCGATCGTCTGAGCCGCAACGCCGTCGGTTGAGACTTTCTTCCCCTGGGCTACGCCCATTCCTCGCGAGACAAGAAAGTATCCCCGCCGGCGTCCTCCGCTTAACGCTCCGGCCCGCGGGAAGAGGCTGGGTGCGTCGCCGATCGTCTTCGGCCGTCAGATCGCCATCGAGGCCGCGGTGGTCGCGGGGCTCGAAACAACTCAAGGAGAAGTCACATGGCTAGCATCGGTTCTTTCAAGAAGGTCGGCTCGGATTTCCAGGGCGAGATCGTCACGCTGAGCCTGCAGGCGAGGGGCGTCCGCATCGTCGCCGAGACCAACCGCTCAAACGACAACGCTCCCAGCCACCGTGTCTATGTGGGCCGGGCGGAGATCGGGGCGGCCTGGTCCAAGCGCTCCGAGGAAGGTCGCGACTACCTCTCGCTCAAGCTCGATGACCCCTCGTTCAACGCACCGATCTACGCGAACCTGTTCGAGGACGAAGCCAGCGAAGGCTACACGCTCCTCTGGTCGCGCCCACGCAAGACCGGCGAGTAATCTACCTCCACCTACGCCCCGCCCGATCTCCTCGGGCGGGGCGACATTGTTTTGAGCCGACAGGCGGAAAAGTGAGATGGGAGAATTATGTTGCAGCGAATCGCGACACCGACTTCGCTATTTTGCCTCCGCGATGGGAGACGAGTGTGTCTTCCGGGGGAGCATCTTAGCGTCCATGTTAACAACGAACTCGTGCTGTGAAAGGAAAAGTGGCCGCAGGAGCCGAAGTGCGCGCGACCTATTCCGGTCGGCCTGTTCTCCTGATTTTGGTCAGCTCGTTCGATCGGAACCACGCTGGGTAAGTTGATCCTTAAGCAGCTGCCGGCACCCTGAAGATCTTCAATGCGAAAATCAACGGGGCGAAGGCCAATAAGGCTCCAGTTGGCTCGTGCCATCGCTCCGCTCGACCATGCGCGGTCCTCGCCCTGACCAGAACCGATCGCTGGCGCGATGAAGACGCTGCCGCCACGGTCGATGATCACTTCAAAGCTTAATGCTGCGCGCCACGATGTGTCTTGAATATACCACGATACCCAAGATCAAAGCGCAAGCTCACTCACCGGCCACACCATCATATCGCCAGACGCTCGCCGTCGGCCTCGAGCCGCGAACCGCCTTCCTGGTGGCGCACCAGCTCGACGACATGGAGATCCATGCCCAGGTCGATGAGGCGGATATTGGACGCTTTGCCGACTTTATGCCGACCTCTTGCCTCATAGATCGATCGGGTCGAGTCGTGGTTGGAGCCCTGGTTGGCTGAACTCATCAAAATAGATTCAACGAGGTACGCAGGCGTCCGTCAGGCAGCTAGAGGCCAGCATCCCCACCTTCATCGCCTGCGCACAAAAATCCAAAACATTCAAATTGACCCTCGCGAAGCGACGGTAGCGAGAAAATATGGTCACCGAAAAGGGCGACGCTTCCCGACGATGACGGCGAGATCGTGCCGAAAGCCGAGCGCGACAACTAACTTCGCCATGACAAACATGGGTCCGACCAATAGATGGCTAGGATTGTCGACCATTGCCGGCCGCCGGCGCTCGAACACCGAGTGCCCAATGATCAGCGATGCAACGCCGAGCACAATCAGGGCGGCAGTAAGCGACCACATCCCGACGGTCGTCACATGGTTGAGGATCACGGCCGCAGCTCCAAGCAATGCGATCACAGCGCCAAGGATCGCGGCGCCAAGCTCGAAGTCGAGCACGAACCAAAGGATCAGCACAGGCGCGAGGGCGATGGCCGCCACGCTGATGTGGATCCCGAATAGTGTGATGACCCAACGGCTGAGCGGAAGACTGACAGCCAGAAACAAGAACAGGATGCCGAAGACGTGCATCGCGCAATTCCAGGGGGCGCGATGATACTCTACGTAATCCGCGAGCAGCCGATGGAAAGAGGAGTTCATGCCGCACTCGCCTTGCTGGCTGTGTCCGCGGCCACGGCACGATTCATCGTCTGCCAAACCCATCTGCTGGCTCACTGTCAAAAAGCGTTTTCGGTGCTTACGCGCAGGAAAGCCTCGCGTCAAATCTACCAAAAACGTCATACTTGATAGATTCGTGTAACTTGTTCTTTCGATGACTTGAATATGTTCGATGACGCAAACGGCGAAGGCCACAGGCTCGTTTCGTCTTCGCCGGGCAAGACCGCGGAGTAAGCTTGGTGCGCGCGCTCGAGCCGCGAGGAAGCAACACTCTTTGAAGCCGACAGCATGGCACCGGCAACCTCGGTTTTCTCGTTCCGATCCGCGTGGCGGGACGGCCAGAGCTCGTCCGATTGGAACTTAACGAAGCCGCCTCATCTGATCGGACTGCCGGAAACGGACTTAGTCGTGCAGGGCCGTCGGCAAGTCGGCGGCTTGGTGAGAATAGAGGAGGGGTCGTCAAATTCGAAAGTAGCGGAGAGACCCACGTGCCGGCAGGCAGCCAATTCAAGTTCTGGAATTGGCACCGCCGCGGGTGCGCCCGGACGGCGTGGCGAGAGCGCTCTTGTACGGCAGAGTGCCGGCAATTCGGGCCATGAGTTGCCGCAGCCACCGGTGGGC
>NZ_JBANAZ010000057.1:0-62162 GCF_059803455.1 Bradyrhizobium sp. UFLA05-108
GTCGCCGCCCGCGGCGGCAACATCATCCTGATGACGGACGCCAAGGGCGCGGCGGAGGCGACGGTCGATTCGCTCGTCACCATCGTCATGCCCGACATGGCGGCAGCCTTCACGCCGATGGTGTATGCCGTTCCCGTGCAACTTTTGGCCTACCATACGGCAGTGGTGATGGGCACCGATGTCGACCAGCCGCGCAATCTCGCCAAATCGGTGACCGTCGAATAGGCGGGCCGGGCACAGAAGGAGAGCAGGCGCGGTCGCCTTGCACCTTCAAAAATCTGCTAGAAGACCCTAGCTAGAGTGCTGCGACCGACCTGGAACCCGAATGACCGCCCGTGACGACGCGTCCCCGCCTGCGCCTGCCGAAGACCTGCCCCCGGAGCCGCATACCGGCCTAATGGGCCGTTTCCGCAACTATTTCCTCACCGGGCTCGTCGTTACGGGTCCGATCGCGATCACCCTCTACCTGGTCTGGTGGTTCGTCACCTGGGTCGACGGGGTGGTGCGGCCGTTCGTGCCGCTGGCCTATCGGCCGGAAACCTATCTGCCGTACGGTGTTCCCGGCTGGGGACTGATTGTCGCATTCTTCACGCTGACGCTGGTCGGCTTCCTCGCTGCCAATCTGATCGGCCGGACGCTGGTCGATGTCGGCGAGACCTTCCTCGGCCGAATCCCGGCCGTGCGCGCCATCTACCGCGGCCTGAAGCAGGTGTTCGAGACGCTGTTCTCGGGTAAGGGCTCGAGCTTCCGGAAAGTCGGCCTGGTCGAGTTTCCCTCGCCGGGCATGTGGTCGATCGTGCTGATCTCGCAATCGCCGAGCGAGGACATCTCCCGCAGCCTGCCGGGACAGGAGGAGCACGTCTCGGTGTTCCTGCCTTGCTCGCCCAACCCGACCACGGGCTTCTTCTTCTACGTGCCCAAGAGCAAGATCATCGAGGTCGAGTTGAGCGCGGAAGATGCTGCGACGCTGATCATGTCGGCGGGCGTGGTGCAGCCGGGATCGAGTCCCGATCCGAAGAAGATCGCAGCCCTCGCGGGTGTGGCGAACGCCGCCCGCATCGCCAATGCCGCCGCCGTGCGCCCCGAGCCCGTCAAGGTGGAATGAGCGTCAGTCATTCCGCCGCGGGATGGCCGGCATTCGTTTTGCGGTTCCCTCACTCTGCTATCATTCCAGATGACGAAACGCAGATCGCTTTCGCATTCCAACTGGAGTGAGCCATGTCCCCAACCATCGCGATCCTCGCACCCGGCGCCATGGGCAGCGCGGTCGCCCGCCGCCTGAGTGAAAACGGCGCGCGCGTACTGACCTCGCTGAAGGGGCGCAGCGAGCAAACCGCAAAGCGCGCCGCGGAGGCGGGCATGATCGCCGCCGAGGATGCCGATATCGCGGGCTGCGATATCATACTGTCGATCGTGCCTCCGGGCGAGGCCGTGGCGCTCGCCGAGCGGTTGGCCGCGGTGATCGTGAGGCGGGAGAAGAAGCCGCTGGTCGTCGACTGCAACGCGGTCAACGTCGATACTGTGCTGGGGATTGAGGAGATCATCGGCTCGGCGCAGGCGCCGTTCGTCGATGCCGGCATCATCGGCTTCCCGCCGCAGCCGGGCAGCAAGGGGCCGGCGTTCTATGCGTCCGGCGAGCACGCAAAGGATCTGGCCGTGCTGAAAGAGCTCGGTCTCGACCTGCGGATCGTCCAAGGCCCTGTCGGCGCGGCCTCCGCGCTGAAAATGTCCTACGCAGGTATCGTCAAGGGTCTCGCCGGAATCGGCTCGGCCATGGTGCTCGCGGCCACCAAGGCCGGCGCTGCCGATGCGCTGCGCGACGAGCTCGCGCTCAGCCAGCCTGCGATTTTGGCGCGGCTATCCACCGCGCTGCCGGACATGATCCCGAAGAGCTATCGCTGGGTCGCGGAGATGCGGGAGATTTCCGGTTTCCTCGGACCGGACCATCCGGCAAGTCAAATCTATGAGGGTTTTGCGCGCTGGTTTGACCATCTCGCCGAGGACGCGAAAGGCGAGGCGGCAGATGCAAAGCTGCTGAAGGCGTTCGCTGAAAAGAGCACGGAAAAGAAGGGCTAGGTTGCCGGCGGTTTGGTGTTCGCTTTATTACCTGGCATGTAATTGAGCCAATTCTCTGTCCGACTACTCTCCTGATCCTTCGCCAGCCACGGAGCATCCAACGAAGCTTTCTGGCGAGCTTGTGTCACTGTATCAGGAGAGAGACATGCAAGTCATGTTCACGAGAAAGGAGCCGCCGCAATGGCTCCTCGACATGTGGAAGGAGATCGACGACAAAACCTTCGGAAAGGGCTTTGACTGCTTCACCGAGGATGCCGTCTGCAACCTCGGTGTGGCTGATTGGAAGGGACGCGAGGCAATCCGCACCAATCTGAAGGCCTTCATCGACACCGGGTTCACTGCGCTGCATCATGTCACCGAATATTGGGATGCCGGTTCACTGAAGGTGTTTTGCGGTGTCGTGGACATGACTCCCGATGACCGGTCGGCGGCTACGGTGCATCCCACGATGACCCATTTCTTCTACATGGACGAGAAGGACGACACCAAGGTGCGTCGCTGGGTCGGTGCAGTAGGCCCGGTTGCCTTTGGTTGATCCAGCTCAGATCGGCGGCGCGAGGGTGCCCCGGGGCAGCCGGGGCACCTCCACTGCTGACGCGCATTGACGAAGCTGCAAATCGACAAGAAGGACTGCGCGAAATGAAAGCGATGGCCAGCGACATCAAGACAGGCGCCACTTCGGCGGGCGCTCTCCTGCGCCAATGGCGGGATATTCGCGGCATGACGCAGCTCGATCTGTCGTTCGATGCCGGTGTCTCGCAGAAGCACATCAGCTTTGTGGAGAGTGGCCGCAGCATCCCGAGCCGCCAAATGTTGCTCGATCTTGCCCAGGCCCTCGATGTGCCGCTCCGCGAAAGAAACGAGCTGCTGCTCGCCGCCGGCTAGGCGCCGTCTTATTCCGATCCCGCCCTCGATGCGCCCGCCATGACGAGCATCAACCGTGCCTTGCAACGCATGCTGCGTCAGCACGAGCCCTTTCCAGCCATCGTCATGGACCGGCATTGGAACGTGTTGATGACCAATGAGGCCGCACCGCAGCTGTTCAACTGCTTCATCGACATGTCCGCACGACCGACCCCGCGGAACTTGCTGCACCTCATGTTCGATCCGGAAGGCATGCGTCCCTTCGTGGCGAATTGGCCGGAGACGGCCCGGGGATTGCTCGCGCGCGTGTATCGCGAGGCGGTCGGACGCGTCATCAACGACAGGATGAAGGCCCTTCTGGCGGAATTGTCGCGATATCCGGGCGTGAAGCCGGAATGGCGCGCGCCATCGCCGGGTGACGCCATGCCGATGATTCCGCTCACCTTCGTCAAGGACAGCGTGACGCTGGATTATTTCTCCATGCTCACAACGGTCGGAACGCCGCAGACGGTCACTGCAGAGGAGCTGCGGCTCGAGTGCATGTTTCCGGCCAATGATTCGACCGAAGCCGAGCATTGCAGGTTCATACGGGCCCATTCCAACCTTTGGTCGGCCCGCCACTGACGGGGACAAGGTAGGCCGACGAGCATCAACCCGCCCCGATCAGCGGGATCGCCTCGTCCCGCTCGTAGAGATACAGCAGGCAGCGCAGCGCTTCGCCGCGCTCGTCGCTCAGCTTCGGATTGTCCTTCATGATCCGTAGCGCCTCGTCGCGGGCCTGCGTGATAAGCTGGCTGTGGAACTCCGAGCGCGCGATGCGGTAGCCGGGCAGGCCGCTCTGGCGCACGCCGAGCACGTCGCCTTCGCCGCGCAGTTTCAGATCCTCCTCGGCAATCCGAAAACCGTCCGTGGTCTCGCGGATCACCCTCAGCCGCGCTTTCGACATCTCGCCGAGAGGCTCCGAGTAGAGCAGGAGGCAGGTAGAGGCTTCCGAGCCGCGTCCGATACGGCCACGCAACTGGTGTAGTTGCGCAAGACCAAAGCGCTCGGCGTTCTCGATCACCATGATCGTTGCAGCCGGCACGTCGACTCCGACCTCGACGACGGTGGTGGCGACCAGAAGTCCGATCTCGTGGGCGGCGAACTGCGCCATCACGCGGTCCTTCTCCGTGCCTTTCATCTGGCCGTGGACCAGGCCGACCCGATCGCCAAAACGCTCTTGCAGGCTCTCGAAGCGTTTCGTCGCATTGGTCAGATGCTCGGTGCCCTCCGCCTCGGATTCCTCAACCAAAGGGCAGATCCAGTAGACCAGCTTGCCGGATTGCAGCGCGCGGGCGACGCCGTCCATGACCTCCGAGAGCCGGCTCATCGGCACCGCGCGGGTGTCGATCGGCTGCCGGCCCGCCGGCTTCTCCCGCAGCTCGCTGACGTCCATGTCGCCGAAATAGGTCAAGACCAGCGTGCGCGGGATGGGAGTGGCGCTCAGCACCAGCACGTCGACCGCTTCGCCCTTCGACGTCAAGGCCAGTCGCTCGCGCACGCCGAAGCGATGCTGCTCGTCCACGACCGCAAGCGCGAGCGCCCTGAAGATCACGTCGTCCTGGATCAGTGCGTGAGTTCCGACCAGAAGATCGATCTCGCCTTCGGCCAGTTGCGCGAGGATGTCGCGCCGTTCCTTGCCTTTCTCGCGGCCGGTGAGGATCGCAACTCGCAAGCCCGCGCGCTCGGCGAGTGGGGCGATGGTCTTGATGTGCTGGCGTGCCAGGATTTCGGTCGGCGCCATCAACGCGGCCTGCTTGCCGACTTCGGCGACGGCGGCGGCAGCCAGCAGTGCCACCACGGTCTTGCCGGAGCCGACGTCACCCTGAAGCAGCCGCAGCATGCGCACGGGTTGCTTCAAATCGTCGGCGATCGCGGCCGCGGCGTTACGCTGCGACGGCGTCAGCGCATAGGGCAGGGCGTCGATGATCGTGTTGCGCAAATGGCCATCGCCGGCATTGCGCACGCCGGCGGGCCTGCGCAATTGCGCGCGGATCAGCGCCAGCGCGAGCTGGCCGGCGAGCAGCTCGTCGAAGGCAAGGCGCGACCAGAACGGCTGGTCCGGCAGCACGTCCGTGAGCTCGACCGGCTGGTGCACACGGGTGAGCGCTTCCGTGATGGGCGGGAAGCGGCAGCGGCGCATCACCTCGGGGCTGATCCATTCCGGCAGGGACGGCAGCTTTTGCAGCGCCTGGGCGATCGCGCGGCGCAGCGAGCCGAGCGCCAGGCCCTCTGTCAGGGGATAGACGGGATCGATGCCGGAGAGCTTTGCGATGGACGCCTCGTCCAGCACGCGGTCGGGATGCACGATCTGTGGGATGCCGTCATACATCTGAAGCGTGCCGGAGACGTAGCGCTTCTCGCCGACCGGCAGCAGCTTTTCAACATAGCCGGGCTTGGCGCGGAAGAAGGTCAGCACGACGTCGCCGGTATCGTCGCTGGCGTAGACCAGGTAGGGCGCACGCGCATTGCGCGGCGGCGGTGGGCGATGACGATCGATAGTCACCTCCAGCGTCACCATGGTTCCCTGGACGGCGTCGCGAATCTTTGGCCGCGCCCGGCGGTCGATGACCTTGCTCGGCAGGTGCAGCAGGAGATCGACCAGCCGCGGCGTCTCATCGCGGCCAAGCAGATAGCGCAACAGCTTGTCCTGCTTCGGTCCGACGCCGGGCAGGCTGGTCACGAGAGCAAACAGCGGATTGAGCAGGCTGGGGCGCATGAGATGAATCTAGGATCGTTCCTGCCCGTCATGCCCGGCTTTATGCCGGGCATCCACGGCTTTTTTCATCGGGCGAGCGGCCCGGGCCATGATGATTTGAGTACCGTGAGCCGCTGCAACAAAGGGCTGACAGCGGTCGCCTCAGCCGCTATATCACCCCCGCCCGGCACGTCCGGGCTTTTGGCGTTTGACTGGATTCACTAGAAATGACGGGAACGACACGATCGAGCGGCGGCCTGGACGAGCGCCGCAAGCGGCTTCTGTTCCGCTGCTGGCACCGCGGCACGCGCGAGATGGACCTCATCCTCGGTCGCTTTGCGGACGCCGAGATCGGCAATCTCTCCGATAGGGAGCTGACCGAACTCGAGCGCCTGCTCGAGGTCAACGATCCCGATCTCTATGCTGCCATCACCGGCGACAAGGTGCTGCCGGCCGATGTCACCGGCGCGCTGTTTGCGCGCATCAAGGCGTTCCCGGTCGCGGATGGCAATTCATGAAACAGGGGTTGAAATCGCCGGCCGAATTGCTCGCGCCCGGCCGTGTGCTGACGCTTGCCAACGTCGCCGAGGGTGCCGAGGGGCTCGTCGTCTCCGATCTCGCCCGCGCCATCGCGGCTCGGCCCAAGAAGTCAGCGGTCAGCCTGGCAGTGATCTGCCGTGACGGGCCGCGCATGCAGCAGCTCGAACGCGCGCTGCAATTCTTCGCGCCCGACCTGCCGGTGCTCCAGTTCCCGGCCTGGGACTGCCAACCCTATGACCGCGTCTCGCCGCATGGCGGCATCCTGGCCCAGCGCCTGACGACGCTCGCGCGGCTCGCCTCGCTCACCGGCAGCGACAAGCCGCTGATCGTGCTGACCACCGTCAACGCCGTCGTGCAGCGCGTGCCCTCACGCGATCTGGTGGCGGCGCAGGCGCTGTCGCTTGCGCCTGGCAATGTCGTGCCGATGGACACCATCGTCGCCTGGCTGGAGCACAACGGCTATAGCCGCTCCTCGACCGTGCGCGAGCCCGGCGAATATGCCGTGCGCGGCGGCATCCTCGACCTGTTCCCGGCCGGCCTCGACCAGCCCGTCCGCTTCGACTTCTTCGGCGACAGCCTGGAGTCGATCCGCTCCTTCGACGCCGAGACGCAGCGCACGCTGCTCGACATGCGCTCGCTCGACCTGGTGCCGATCTCGGAATTCCAGCTCGTCACCGAAACCATCCGCCGCTTCCGCATGGGCTACGTCGCCGAGTTTGGTGCGCCCGAGCGTGACGATGCGCTCTACGAGGCCGTCAGCGAAGGCCGCCGCCATCCCGGCATGGAGCATTGGCTGCCGCTGTTCCAGGAGCGGATGGACACCCTGTTCGACTATCTGCAAGGCGCTGCCGTCGCGATCGAGCCGCAGGCCGAGGACGCGATCCGCGAACGCTTCAAGCAGATTCTCGACTACTACGAGGCGCGCCGCGATGCGCTGGAGCATCCGACCGGTGGCGCCGTCTACAAGCCGCTGCCGCCTGACAGGCTGTATCTGACCGAAGAGGAGTGGGGAAAGCGCGAAGGCGCGATCCCGCTGGTGCGGCTGACGCAGTTCTCGGTGCCCGCGGACGGCACCAGCGTCATCGATGCCGGCGCGCGCAAGGGCCGCGACTTTGCGCCGGAGCGCAACGATTCCACCGTCAACGTCTTCGAAGCGGTGGTCGCGCATGTGATGGCCATGCAGGCCCAACGCAAAAAAGTCGTCGTTGCGCTCTGGACCGAAGGCTCGCGCGACCGCATGACCTCGATGCTGCGCGACCACAAGCTGACGCATACGACCAGCGTCAATAACTGGCGAACCGTGCAGGCGACGCCGCGCAACGAGACCATGCTCGCCGTGCTGGGCCTGGAAAGCGGGTTCGAGACCGACGAGATCGCCATCATCAGCGAGCAGGACATCCTGGGCGACCGCCTGGTGCGGCCGCGCAAGGCGAGCCGCAAGCTCGACAATTTCATCTCTGAGGTGACGAGCCTTAGCGCCGGCGACATTGTCGTCCACGTCGATCACGGCATCGGCCGTTTCATCGGCTTGCAGACGCTGGAGGTCGGTGGCGCGCCGCATGACTGTCTCGAACTGCATTATGCCGCCGAGACAAAACTGTTCCTGCCGGTCGAGAACATCGAGCTGCTCTCGCGCTACGGCTCCGACCAGACGACGGTCGAGCTCGATCGCCTCGGCGGAAGCGGCTGGCAGACCCGCAAGGCCAAGCTGAAGAACCGCATCCGCGAGATTGCGGGCGAATTGATCAAGATCGCCGCGGAGCGCCAACTCCACGAAGCGCCAAAGCTACCGGTGCAGCCAGGCCTCTATGACGAGTTCTGCGCGCGCTTCCCCTATGATGAGACCGAGGACCAGTTGGGCGCGATCGAGTCCACCCTGAAGGACCTCGAAAAGGGCCGTCCGATGGACCGCCTTATCTGCGGTGACGTCGGCTTCGGCAAGACGGAGGTCGCCTTGCGCGCGGCCTTTGCGGTCGCGCTCGAAGGCAAGCAGGTCGCGGTTGTCGTGCCGACCACGCTGCTTGCCCGCCAGCACCACAAGACCTTCACCGAACGTTTCCGCGGCTTCCCGGTGCAGGTCGCGCAGGCCTCGCGCCTGATCCCGACCAAGCAGCTCAACCAGGTCAAGAAGGGCATCACCGACGGATCGGTCGACATCGTTGTCGGTACCCACGCGCTGCTCGGCAAGGCGATCAAGTTCCGCGACCTTGGCCTGCTCATCGTCGACGAGGAGCAGCACTTTGGCGTCAGCCACAAGGAGCGGTTGAAAGCACTCCGCTCCGAGGTGCACGTGCTGACGCTGTCGGCGACGCCGATCCCGCGCACGCTCCAACTCGCGCTGACCGGCGTGCGCGAGCTCTCGATCATCGCCTCGCCGCCGGTCGACCGCCTCGCGGTTCGCACCTTCGTCGCCCCGCATGATCCCCTGATGATCCGCGAGGCACTGCTGCGCGAGCGCTATCGCGGCGGACAGGCGTTCTACGTGGTGCCGCGGATCGATGACTTGGCCGAGGTCAAGGACTTCCTCGACAAGAACGTGCCGGAGATGAAGGTCGCGGTCGCGCACGGGCAGATGCCGCCCGCGGTGATCGAGGACATCATGACGGCGTTCTACGACGGCAAGTTCGACATCCTGCTCTCGACCACGATCGTCGAGTCCGGCCTCGACATCCCCAATGCCAACACGCTGATCGTGCATCGCGCCGACATGTTCGGCCTTGCCCAGCTCTACCAGCTCCGCGGCCGCGTCGGCCGGTCGAAGCTGCGCGCCTATGCGCTGTTCACGCTGCCGGCGCAGCAGAAGATCACCGCGCAGGCCGAGCGGCGGCTCACCGTGCTGCAATCACTGGAGACGCTCGGCGCCGGCTTCCAGCTCGCCTCGCACGACCTCGACATCCGCGGCGCTGGTAATCTGCTCGGCGAGGAGCAGTCCGGCCATATCAAGGAGGTCGGTTTCGAGCTCTACCAATCGATGCTGGAAGAGGCGATCGTCAACCTCAAGGCCGGCGTTTCCGAGCCTGCGGCCGACCGCTGGTCGCCGTCGATCACGATCGGCATGCCCGTGCTCATTCCCGAAGATTACGTCGGCGACCTGTCGGTGCGGCTGTCGCTCTACCGGCGGCTCGCCGATCTCGACACCGAGGAGGAGATCGAGAACTTTGCCGCCGAGATGCGCGACCGTTTTGGCGTCTTGCCCGACGAGGTGCGCTATCTCTTCAAGGTCGCGGCGATCAAGGCCTATTGCCGGCGCGCGAATGTCGAGAAGGTCGATGCCGGTCCGAAGGGCGCGGTCATCGTCTTCCGCGACAACTCCTTTGCGCATCCGGACCGGCTGGTGTCGTTCATTCGCAGCCACGGCGAGGCCGCGAAGGTGCGGCCCGACATGAAGGTGGTGTTCTTCCAGGATTGGGAGACGCCGGAGGAGCGGCTTGCCGGTACGACCGAGATCCTGCGCCAGCTCGCGCAGCTCGCCACGAGCAAGAAGGCGGCGTAGGCGACGCGAAGGGAGGTGCTGTAGCCGTAGGGTGGGCAAAGCGAAGCGTGCCCACCTCTTCTGTCACCTTCGTGGAGAGATGGTGGGCACGGCGCTATGCGCCTTTGCCCACCCTACGGCATCGAGAGAATAGCTACGACGCCGCGCGCGGCGCCTCAGCAGAGAGACGAGCGAGCAGCGATCTTGCCGTATCCGACGGCGCCAGCGAATCCACGCTGACGACGGGCTCGCTGCGCGGCTCGCGTTTGCCGTTGGAGGTGTGGCGCATCACGGCGGAGAGGCGGCGGGCGATCATGTGAGCGGTCCGGAAGTCGGTCTCAGCGAACACCACGATGACGGAGCCGTCCTTCTGAGCGGCACCGAAATCCATCTGCCGCATCAGCCGGCTCAGGATCCGCGCGGCGTCTAACTGCGCGCGTGGATTATGGGCATCGAAAGCAAAGCGCGCCACCGACAGGCCGCCGCCGCGGGCGAGCGTCTGCTCGACTGCCTTGGAGAAATCGCGGGCAAAGGCTTCCGGCGTGAGCAGGCCGCTGCGCGGATCGAGCCAGCCGCCGGCGTCGATCGAGCGCAGCGTGCGGCTGAACTGCGCCTCCATCGCGTGCTGACGGATCAGCGGCAGCGCGTTGGCGGCGATCTGTGCCGGCTCGCCGGAGATGAGCTCGAGGTTGGGCAGGTCGTAAGCCTGGGTGAGCTGATGCGCGGTGACGATCACGGGCATGTTGCGAAAGCGGGTGTCTTCCGCAAGCACAGTGAGGAAGGCGTCCGCAACGCGCGCGGTGAAGCCTTCGGCAAGCACGACGCCGTCGATGTCGCGGGTGTTGAGATGCTTTGCAGCGGCTTCGATGCTGAGAGCCCCGATTACGCCCACGCGCTCGCCGAGTGCGACCGACAGCGCCGGATAGGCGGAGCCGCGGCCGATCAGCAGCACCGTAGCGTCGCGCGCGGGGTCGGAGTCGGGCAGCGAGACCTTTGCCTCCGGCAGGCGGCGCAGCACGGTCGCGTGCAGCGTGCGGACGCGCATGGCGGCGCGCAGCCGCGCGATGAGGTGGTCGGAATTGTTGCCGCTCAGCGTGAACGGCAGCGCGTTATGGGGCAGGGCTGTCTGGGGATCGACGATGATCAGCGGCAGGTAAAGCGTCTGCTGAGCGATCACTTTTGCGACCGCGGCAAGATGCGGCTCATGCCCACCGGCAAGCGCCCCGACGACAGCGGCTGGCTGGACCTCTTCGACGGCGCGTGCCGCGCTCGCCCAATCGCTGTCGATGACGGGGAAAAGCCGGGCCCCATCGAGCGCCGAAATGAAGGCCGGCCGCTGACCATTGGACACAAAGAGGATTGGGCCCGCCTGGGACATCTCAAGCTCTGATTACGTACACGAATGCCGCGCAATCTAGTCCGGCCGCCTTAATGCCCGGTCAACGGAAGCGATGAAAAGCGCTTCAACCGGGCCCGGTGCGGTCGCGAAAAGCCTCGACCATCAGGGGGTTAAGCCCGAGTTCGCCGAGCGCTTCGCGGGCCCTTGCGTTGTCCTGGGCGCGGCCGGCCAGACGGTGCCCCGAGAGCCGGTCTGGCAGCGCCGTGAGCAGGGCGCCCTGACCAAGCCGGCGCGCCCACTCCTGCAAATCGTTGGACAGAAAGCGATAGCCGCCGACGGCCATGATGCCGGAGGGGGGCGCCGTGATGCAGATCGCACCGCTTGGGCGATCGAGCCGCGCGGCGTAGCCGGTGTCGACATAGTCGCGCGGCGGCTGCGCCGACAGGGTGTCGCCGAGCGGTTGCGGCGGGGCGTAGGCCGCAATCGGCACCATCGGCCCACGCAGGCCGAGCGTGCCTTTCGGTGTCAGCAGGATTTCGCCCGCAACAGAGGAGCCCGACTGCTCGCGCGGGGCGCCATGCGGCCCTGGCATCACCGGCACGGGCATGCCGTCCTCGCCGCGCCGCACTCCGAACAGGCCGGCCTCGCCGAACAAGTAGACGTCCGTCAGTGGCGCATGCGGCGCGATCCAGGCGTCGCTCGCCGCGACCTGTTCCGGCGCGCGCCACAGGCCGATGACGTTTCGCAAGCCCGGCATCCGCGCCGCGAGATCGGCTTCCCCAAGCCGCGAGGCCAGCGGGGCGGGCACGATCAGCACATCGCAACCTTGCTCGTTGACTTGCTGCTCCAGCACCTCGCTGTCGAAGGGATGATGCAGCGCCAGCGTTCCGCCAGACAGGAGCCAGATCGCAAGCGAGGAGGCGAGGCCGGCAAACGACATCGGCGTGAACGCCGACATGATGGTCGCACCCTGCGGAATGTCGGCTTCGAGCGACATCGCGAGCCCGCCCGCGATGATGCTGAAATGCGGCCGCGGTACCGGACGAAAGCCTTCCGCCGTGACGTCGAAGGAAATCATCGCTGCCTTGCGGCCGTCCTGGATGACGCTACGAGTCGTGCCGGGCGCGCGCGAAAGAACGTCGTCGAGCGAGGCCATGCCTTCGGGCAGATCGGTGCCGAAGCCGCAGACGTGACGGATAGAGAAGGCTTCTGCCGCGGCATGCATCGCGAGATCGGCGTAGATGACACCGTCGACCTTGCTCATGGTGACGATCGCACGTGCGGCGGTGCGGTTGAGCGCCGCGGTCAGCTCCGCGTGCCGCCAGAGTAGCGGTAGCACGGCGACGACGAGGCCGGCGCGCTGCGCCGCGAGCACCGTGAGCACGAACTCGACGGTGCTCGGCAGTTGCACGGCGATGACGGAGTTGGCCGGCAGGCCGGACTCGACGAAATGGGCCGACAGCGCCTCGATCGCCCGATCGGCTTCGGCATAGGTCAAGCGTCTCGGCAGATGCCCGGTGATGCGAATCTTGTTGATGGGATCGTACAGCGCAGGCGCATGTGGCTGGCGGGTCAGCGTCCGCTGGAACAGCGTGTCGAGCGTCGGCGATACGGCTGGCTGGTTCACGGCATCACGTCGCTTGCTGGTTGCCTTTTTACTTGCTCGGGGCGTCCACCTTCTGCCACCAGGTCTCCGGCAGATAACCGGATAACGCGATAGCCGATGGCCGTTCTATCCGATTCCAACGCGCGATCCATTGCTCCGATACGTTAAACAGGGGGATCGTGTAGAAGCCGGCGATCAAGGCACGGTCGAGCGCCCGGACGGCGGAGACGAATTCCGTATGATCACGGGCCTCCAGCAGGGCTGCGATCATTGCGTCGACAGCCGGGTCCTTTGCGCCCATGTAGTTGCGGGTGCCGGGATTGTCGGCGGCGGCGCTGCCCCAGTAGAACGATTGCTCGTTGCCCGGCGAGAGTGATTGGTCCCAGCGGTTCTGGATCATGTCGAACTCGTATCCGAGCCGGCGCTGGTCGAACTGCACCGGATCGACCGAGCGCACGGTCGGCTCGATGCCGGCTCGCTTGAGGTCACGTGCGAAGGCGAGCGCAATGCGCTCCTGGTCGCGCGTGCTTACCAGTATCTCGAAGGTGAAGGGCGCTTTCGTCGCGCGGTTGCGCAGCACCGTGCCGTCGAGATCGTAGCCCGCCTCCGACAAGAGCTTCAGTGCCGCGCGCAGCGTGGCGCGGTCACGCCCCGAGCCGTCTGTCACGGGCAGGCGGTAGCTGCCGTCCATGACGTCCGGCCGGATCTGCGCCGCGTACGGCTTCAGAAGTTCCTGCTCGCGCGCGTCGGCCGGGCGGCCATAGGCGGAGAGGTCCGAGCCCGCGAAGTAGCCGGCTACGCGCGAATAGAGCCCGAAGAAGTAGCTGCGGTTGACCAGCTCGAAGTCGAACAGCAGCGTCAATGCCTGCCGAACGCGAATGTCGGCAAACATCGGGCGGCGGGTGTTGAACACCAGAAATTCCGAGGGCTGCGGCAAACCCGGCTTGATGGTGTCGCGGATCACTGCGCCGGTCTTGACGGCCGGGAAGTCGTATGCGTCGTGCCAGCGCAGCGGCTCGGTCTCGACGCGAAAGTCATAGAGGCCGCGCTTGAAGGCTTCGAACTGGCCGTTGGCCTCGCGATAATAATCGAGCCTGATCTCGTCGAAATTGTAGAGGCCGCGATTGACCGGCAGGTCGCGGCCCCAATAGTCGGGATTTCGGGTCAGCGTCACGCTGGTGCCGGGCTTGACCGCGCTGACGCGATAGGGGCCCGAGCCGGTCGGGCCGATCATCGTCGTCTCCTCGAAGGTTGCGACATCCACCGCGTGCCTGGGCAAGATCGGCATCAGACCGAGGATCAGCGGCAGTTCCCTGTCGTTGGCGCCAGTGAGATCGAAGCGAACGGTGAGGGGATCCGGCGTCTCCGCCTTGGCGACCTTGGCGTAGTATTGCCGGTGGTTGGGCCGGCCATGGTCACGCAGGAGTTGCCAGGAGAACAGCACGTCCTCGGCGAGGACCGGTGTTCCGTCGGAGAACCGCGCGCGCGGATCGAGGTGGAATGTCACGTAAGTCCGGTCGTTGTCGGTTTCGACCGTCTTCGCGAGCAGGCCATACAGCGTGAAAGCCTCGTCATTGCCGCGTGCCAGCAGGCTTTCGATGACGTAGCTGCGGACTTGCTGGACCGCGATGCCCCTGACAATGAACGGATTGAGGCTGTCGAAGGTGCCGAGCACCGACCAAATCAGCCGGCCGCCCTTGGGCGCATCGGGGTTGGCGTAGGGCATGTGGGTGAAATCGGGCGACAGCGCAGGCTTGCCATGCATAGCAATGGCGTAGCTTTCGTCCGCTTTGGCCGGGACGGACCTCAAGCCCGCGAGAGCAAGCGCTACGCAGGCCGCGGCGGCTAAGCGCAGGCACTTAGACATGAACAACGGCGCGCGGATTGATTCGGAGACCGGTCACGCCCAAACCCTAGCATATGCCTTCGTCTTAAGCCTCTCTGCCCACTTCAAACATGCTTGTCGGCATTGATCTTTTCGTCCGCCACGTTAAGAAGGCGGGCAATCGCGCAGGAGCGTCGAACTTGTCACGTTTCCGCCTCTATTGATGGGGAGACAGCCGCGCCAAGGCGGCTCAGTATCGGTGCTTAGGAGCGGTTCGGGCACTTCCCGTTCAGAAAGGGTTTTCCGCAATGAATTTCCGTATTTTGGCCGCGTCGGTCCGGCCGCGCGGGCGCCTTCTCGCCCTTTTGACGGCCTCGGCACTGGTTGTTCCGTTCGCCGTCCAGGCTCAGACCGCAACGCCTGCTCCGGCGGCGCCGAAGGCAGCTCCGAAAGCCGCGCCGAAGGCAGCTCCCAAGGCGCCCGCGCCCGCCGCACCGGCGCCGCAGGCTCAGGGTCAGGCACCCGCCGCCGGCGCTCCGCCAGCCGGCGCACCGCCCGCCGATCAGCAACAGCAGCAGGTCCAGCTGATCTACGCGCCCTGGACCAAGTTCTGCCTGAAGGGCCAGGACGCCAATGCCAAGCAGGTCTGCTTCACCGGAAAGGACGGCCGCATCGAGTCCGGCCAGCCGGTGATCGCCGCCGTGATCATCGAGCCGGAAGGCGAGCCGAAGAAGATTCTTCGCGTCACGCTGCCGCTCGGCATGCAGCTCGTTCACGGCACGCGCATCATCGTCGACAACAATCCGCCGCTGCAGAGCCCCTATGTGATCTGCTTCGCGAACGGCTGCATGTCGGACTATGAGGCGACCGCCGAACTCATCAACAACCTGAAGAAGGGCCAGAACCTGGTGGTTCAGGCGATCAACGCCAATGGCGCGCCGCTGACGCTGCCGCTGCCGCTGGCAGGTGAGTTCGCCAAGGCCTATGACGGTCCGCCGACCGATCCGAAGGTGTTCGAAGAGAACCAGAAGAAGCTCCAGGAAGAGCTTCAGAAGAAGGCCGACGAGCAGCGCAAGAAGCTCGAGCAGAGCGGTCAGGCGACGCCCGCACCTTCGGCCCAGAAGTGATCGGGCCAACGCGGAACACGAAAAAGGCGCTCGATTGAGCGCCTTTTTTTATTGGCTTGATTGGCCGAATTCGAAACGGATCAATTGAGCGACGGATTGCGCGGGCGATAGCCTCCCGACTTGTCCTTCACGAAGATCTCGGCGACCTGCGAATGCCGGATCGGCTCGCCGGAATCATCGGGCAACAGGTTCTGCTCGGACACGTAGGCGACGTATTCCGACTCCGCGTTTTCCGCCAGCAGGTGGTAGAACGGCTGATCCTTGTGGGGCCGGACCTCCTCAGGGATCGACAGCCACCATTCCTCGGTGTTGTTGAATTCCGGATCGATGTCGAAGATCACGCCCCGGAACGAGAAGATCCGGTGGCGCACGACCTGTCCGATCTGGAATTTGGCGGTCCGCGCTTTAATCATGCTTCGTCGATAGACCAGGATTGTGGCCGATGCTAGTGCCCTTGCTTGGAATTAACCCGCGGAGGCGGGGCGGATAGCCCCGATTACCTTAGAAATCACTTCATAAATGGTCGATATCCTCAATCTGGCCCTACCTTATTTCGGCCTGATCTTCGTCGGTTTCGCCTGCGGTAAGGCCAAGTCCCTGCCCGAGTCAGGCCTCGCCTGGATGAACTTTTTCCTACTCTACGTGTCGTTGCCGGCACTGCTCTTTGCGATCATGTCGAAGACGCCGTTCTCC
Organism: Bradyrhizobium sp. UFLA05-108; assembly: GCF_059803455.1. NCBI lineage: Bacteria > Pseudomonadati > Pseudomonadota > Alphaproteobacteria > Hyphomicrobiales > Nitrobacteraceae > Bradyrhizobium > Bradyrhizobium sp. UFLA05-108. The sequence continues at coordinate 16,280 of NZ_JBANAZ010000057.1, forward strand.
GAGCTGAACAACCCGCCGTTCCTCGTTGCGACCACGCTGTCGACGGTTGCGGCGTTCAGCATTGCGCTCATTGTCGGAAGGGTCCTTGGCCGGCTGTCGCTGCGCGAGGCAACGCTTGCGGGGCTCTCCGGCGGCTATGGCAATATCGGCTATATGGGCCCGGGGCTCGCGCTTGCGGTGCTCGGACCGAAGGCTGCGGCGCCGACCGCGCTGATCTTCTGCTGCGACAGCATCTTCCTCTTCACGATCGTGCCGCTCCTGATCGAGCTCTCCGACCGCGATCATCCCTCGATCCTGCACGCCTTTGGCGTCGTGCTGAAGCAGATCCTGCTCAACCCTTTGATTATGTCGGCCTGCTTTGGCGCGGCTGTTGCGGCGCTCCATATCGAGCTTCCGGTCGCGCTCGATCGCACCATCACCTTCCTGCAAAATGCCGCAGCTCCTACGGCACTGTTCGTACTCGGCGTCACCGTGGCGCTGCGGCCTTTCGATCGAGTCCCATGGGAGGTGCCAGGTGTGATCGCGGTCAAGTTGCTGATCCATCCGCTCACTTCGTTCGCGCTGATGCTGGCGTTCGGGCCGTTCGCGCAACCCTGGGCCGCGACCGCCGTGCTGATGGCCTCGCTGCCGCCGGCGCTGAACGTGTTCGTCATCGCGCGTCAGAATGACGCCTGGATCGAGCCTGCCTCGGTTGCGGTGCTGCTCGGGACGTTTGCGTCGGTGGTCACGTTGACCAGCGTGATGTGGTTCATCCAGACCGGCCGGCTGGCTTTTCCGTGAGCCGCCAAATTACCGTCGCCACGTTGGCGCCAATCCTTCACGCATCGCGAGACGCCGCAGCGGGCCGATGGCGCCGAGCAGGTGCATGCCGACGGCGCGGACCGGCTGCAGCGGCAGGAAATCGTTCAGCAGCGAACGGTTCGCCATATCGATCATGAAGGTGCGGCTCAGAATGTCGGGACGACGGGCCCAGTCGTAGCGCTTGAGCACCTCGTCAGCACCGGGATCGCAGCCTGCCGCGATCGCCTCTCCGGCGAGCCTCGCCATATCGGCGGCATCCCGCAGGCCGAGATTGAGGCCCTGCGCGCCAATCGGGGGAACCACATGGGCCGCTTCGCCGACGAGCGCGATGCGGTCGCGGGCGAAAGCCTTCGGCCGCTCAATCGCTAGCGAAAACAAGTTGCGGCCCGGTTCCACGGTCATCCGGCCCAGGATGGAATGCGATTGCTTCTCGATCGCCGTCGAGAGTTCCTCGTCGCTCAGGGCCCTGAGCCGCTCGGCTTCCGCAGGCGAGGTCACCCAGACGATGCTGCTTCGATCGCCCGGCAGCGGCACGAACACGCAAGGTCCATGCGGCGTGTGGAACTCGGTCGAGACGTTGCGATGCGGCCGGGAATGGCTGACGTTGAAGGTCAGCGCCGTCTGCTTCAGATCGCGCCGCGTGACGTCGATGCCGGCGGCCTCGCGGCACAGTGAATGCCGGCCGTCGGCGCCGACCACGAGGTGCGCCGTGAGATACCGCCCCGCGGCGGTGCGGATCGCGACAGCCTCGGCCTCGGCGAGGACGCTGTCAGCCTCGTCATCGAAGCGAACGAGATTGGCAAGCTCGGTGGCGCGCGCCTCCAGCGCCTGCATCAGCGAGCGGTTGTCGATGTTGTAGCCGAACGCGTCGAGACCGATCTCATGGCAGGAGAACCGCACCTCGGGCGCGCGGATCAGTCGGCCAGTGTCGTCGACAAGCCGCATCGCCTCGAGCGGTGCGGACTTGTCGCTACAGCGCGACCAGATCCCGAGCCCGTCCAGGAATTCAACGGAGCCGCCGAGCAGCGCGGTGGTGCGGTTGTCGGAATAGGGCGCGCGCCGCGCCACCAGCGCCGTGCGTGCGCCGGTCTCCGCCAGCGCGATGGCCGCGGCGATGCCCGCCGGTCCACCGCCGATCACGGCCGCGTCAAAAGGTGCTGCTAGATCTGTCATGACCGGACATTTGACATGCCCGGCGGTAATTTCAAGCCGCTGTTTCGCGCGAATTTGTCGCGAATTGCACGGCCGGACATTGCCGCGCCTTATGTGCAAATCGTTCTCATTCTGATAGCACTGCGCCAGCCATGGATACCCCGCAGGATTCTCTCAACCCCACGCCGGCCGCCCGTGCCGCGGCCTTCTCCGTGCATATCTTCACGGCGTTCGGCGGCGCGGTCGCGCTGCTGGCGATGCTGGAAGCCGTGCGCGAGCATTGGGCGGCGATGTTTCAGTGGCTCGGCGTCGCCCTGATCATCGACGCGATCGACGGGCCGATTGCGCGCAGGCTGAACGTCAAGAACGTGCAGCCGAACTGGTCGGGCGATGTGCTCGACCTCGTGGTCGATTTCGTCACCTATGTGTTCGTGCCGGCCTATGCGATCGTGGCGAGCGGCCTGCTCCTGCCCGTCGCGGCGCCACTGCTCGGGGTCGCCATCATCGTCACCAGCGCGCTCTATTTCGCCGACCTGCGCATGAAGGCAGAGGACAACCATTTCCGCGGCTTTCCGGCGCTGTGGAACGCTGCGGCGTTCTATCTGTTCCTGTTGCACTGGCCGCCATTGTGGTCGACGCTGCTGGTTGCGGCGCTGGTCGTCCTCACCTTCGTTCCCTTCCACGTGCTGCATCCGGTCCGCGTGGTGCGGCTGCGCTGGCTCACGATGACGTTGATCGTGATCTGGGCCGTGCTCGGCCTCTATGCGCTGGAGATGGATTTCCAGGTCGCCACTGCGGTGAAGGTCGCGCTGTGCGCGATCGCGCTCTGGATTGTCGGCAGCGACGCCGTGATCAGGATGGCTAGATCCTTCGCATGATGCATCTCATCACCAGCCCGGAGGCCTGGGCCGCGCTTCTCACCTTGACCTCGCTCGAGATCGTGCTCGGCATCGACAACGTCATCTTCCTGTCGGTGATGGTGTCGCGTATTCCCGAGAAACAGGCGCATCGCGCCCGTCAGATTGGGCTCGCGCTGGCCCTGGTGTTCCGCATCATCCTGCTCAGCGTCCTCGTCTGGTTGATCGGCCTGACCCAGCCGGTGTTCTCGCTCAGGGGGTATGATTTCTCCTGGCGCGATCTCATCCTGATCGGCGGCGGCATGTTCCTGATCGCGAAAGCGACCCACGAGATCCATGCCGAGGTCGATGCGGATGACGAGGACGGCGAGGACAATTCCGGCCGCCGGGCCTTCTTCTGGGTGATCGCCCAGATCGTCGTCATCGACATCGTGTTCTCGCTGGATTCCATCATCACCGCAATCGGCATGGCGCAGGATCTGGAGATCATGATCGCGGCTGTCGTGATCGCCTGCCTCGTGATGTACATTTCCTCGGGACCGGTGGCGCGATTTGTTGCGGAGCATCCCACCACCAAGATGCTGGCGCTGGCATTTCTGGTGCTGATCGGCGTCGCGCTGGTGGCCGACGGATTCAAGTTTCACATTCCGCGCGGCTACATCTACTTCGCAATTGCGTTCTCGGCGGCGGTCGAATTCTTCAACGTGTTGGCCAAGCGCAATCGCAGGAAGGCCGGCAAATAGGCCGGTTTGTCCGGTCCGCTTCTTGCGTCGAGTTGACAACGCAGGCGTGATGGCTTTCGCTTGCGCTCAACAAGAACGAGGAGGTCAGGTGATGACCAAAGCCGTCCGCGTGCACCAGGTCGGAGGCCCCGAAGTCCTGGTCTATGAGAGCGTCGAGGTGCCGGCGCCGGGACCGGGCGAGGTGCGCATTCGCCAGCACGCGGTCGGGTTGAACTTCATCGACGTCTATTTCCGCACCGGCCTCTACAAGGCTCCGGGACTTCCCTTCATCGCCGGCAACGAGGCGGCGGGCGAGGTGGTCTCCGTCGGTCCCGGCGTGACGAATTTCCACCCCGGTGACCGCGTCGCCTACTACCACAATCTCGGTGCCTACACCGGCGAGCGCAACATCCCCTGGGAGCGGCTCGTCAAGCTGCCCGACCACATCACCTACGAGCAGGGCGCCGTGCTGATGCTGAAGGGGCTCACCGTCTGGTATCTCCTGCACAAGACCTTCAGGGTCGAGCCACATCATCGCGTGCTGATCCATGCCGCCGCCGGCGGCATCGGCCTGCTCGCCTGCCAATGGGCGAGGGCGCTCGGGGCCCATGTCATCGGCACCGTCGGCTCGCGCCAGAAGGCGGAGCTTGCAGAGGCCAACGGTTGCGACCACGTCATCCTCTACAACGAGGAGGATTTCGTCGCGCGCGTCAAACAAATCAGCCGCAACGAAGGCTGTGACGTCGTCTATGACGGCGTCGGCAAGGCGACTTTCCCCGGCTCGCTGTCCTGCCTGAAGCCGCGCGGCATGTTCGTCTCATTTGGCAATGCCTCCGGACCCGTGCCGCCATTCGCGATCGCCGAGCTCAACACTCACGGCTCGCTGTTTGCGACCCGGCCCAAGCTAAACGACTATATCGGCAAGCGCTCGGAATTGCTGGAAGGCGCCGATACGCTGTTCGCCGCCGTGATCAGCGGCAAGCTGCACGTCCCGATCAACCACGCCTATGCATTGAAGGACGCGGCGAAGGCGCATATCGATCTCGAAAGCCGTGCCACCACGGGCGCGTCGATATTGAAGCCGTAAGCCGGCTTGATTGCGTCCACGAAACGATGCTACCTTGCGGGGTAGAGGATATTGCCAGTGATCTTTGGGAACGCACGATTCCTGAATCGAATGCCCCGGCCCGACCGCGAGGAGGTTTGCCGGATGGGATAGTGCGCGCATATTGCGTGCCGAGCGTGAGCTGAATCCAAGCCCTTCCGGTCCCGCGGGAGGGCTTTTTTTATTGCTTTCGGATTCAGCGCTACTCCAACGCAAAAAAGAGCGCTTCCCATGACCAAAATTCTCATCAGCAGTGCGCTGCCCTATGTGAACGGCGTCAAACATCTCGGAAATCTCGTCGGCTCACTGCTTCCCGCCGATGTGCACGCACGCTTCAGGCGACAGATCGGCGACGATGTGCTGTTCGTCTGCGCCACGGACGAGCACGGCACGCCGGCCGAACTTGGCGCGCTCAGAGCGGGACAGGAGATCGGCGACTTCTGTGCGCGGCAGCACGCGATACAGGCCGATATCTATCGCCGCTTCGATCTCTCTTTCGACCATTTCGGCCGCACGTCATCGCCGCAGAACGCCGCGTTGACGCAACACTTCTATCGCAAGCTCGACGCGGCAGGATTGATTGAGGAGCGCGAATTACAGCAGGTCTGGTCTCCGGTCGACCAGCGTTTTCTGCCGGACCGCTATGTGCTCGGCACCTGTCCCCATTGCGGCCACGGTGAGGCGAGGGGTGATCAGTGCGATGCCTGCGGTGCACTGCTGGACCCGGACGAACTGATCGCGCCGCGTTCGGCGCTCTCGGGAGACTCGGGTCTCGAGATCCGTGCAACCGGGCATCTGTTTTTGCGCCAGTCCCTCCTCGTCGGAAAATTGCGCGCCTGGATCGACAGTCGCGCGGGCTGGCCGCCCTTCGTGGTGTCGACGGCGAGGAGCTGGTTGACCGCGGCGCTGAGGGATCGCTGCATCACGCGCGATCTCTCCTGGGGAATTCCAGTGCCGCGTGCCGGTTTCGAGAACAAGGTATTTTATGTCTGGTTCGACGCGCCGATCGGCTACATTGCCGCGACGCAGGAATGGGCCGCTGCCGGCCCATGCCGCGATTGGCAGCGCTGGTGGTGGCAGGCCGACGATGTCAGGTACATCCAGTTTCTCGGCAAGGACAATGTGCCGTTTCACGCCGTCAGCTTTCCCGCGACGCTGATCGGATCGAACGAACCCTGGAAGACGGTCGACGTCATCAAGGGCTTTCATTGGCTCACCCATGAGGGCGGTAAGTTCTCCACCAGCGCACAACGTGGTGTCTTCACCGACGCTGCCCTGGAGGCGCTGCCGGCCGACTACTGGCGCTGGTGGCTGGTCGCCAACGCACCGGAAAGCGCGGATACGGACTTCACTGTCAGGCGGTTCATCACTGATGTGAACAAAGACCTCGCAGACGTCTTTGGAAATCTTGCCAATCGGATCATTAGCTTTGCGCATGTTGCCTTCGACGGCCGCATTCCGGACGGCGGCAAGCCTTCCGGGCTTGAGCTCGCACTGGCAGCCGACCTTGACCGGCGCATCGCTTCGCTGCGGCAGCATCACGAAGCGTTGGAGTTCCGCGCCTCTGCCGCGGAGACGCGGGCGTTCTGGAGTGTGGCCAACGCCTATCTCCAGCAGGCGGCGCCGTGGACTGCGATCAAGTCGGATCCTGCACGGGCGGCGGTTGTGACACGGACGGGCCTGAATCTGGTGCGGCTCTCGGCGGTGCTCGCATGGAGCATCATCCCCACTTTATCCGACGCCGTCCTGCGCGCCTTCGGCGCTGACAAAGGTGTTCCGGGCTGGCCCGCTCAGTCCTGCCACTCGCTGCTCGACAGCCACGCCGGTGAGGCGGTAGCGCAGCTCGGCCCGATCGTCGAGAAAATCACCTCTGACAAGGCGCGCTATTTGACCGCGCGTTTTGGCGGCGATTGAAGCGTGGATGGCCGGGACAAGCCCGGCCATGACGGAGTGGATATGCCTACGCTACGCCACCCTCCGTGCCGCGCCCGCCTTGGTCAAAATCGCATCAAGGCAATCGATCATTTCGGCGATCTCCTCGCGCGTCACGTTGAGGGCCGGCATGAAGCGTAGCGTGTCGACTTGCGGCGCGTTGAGGAGGACGCCCTCTTCAAATGCCTGTGCGACGATGGCAGATGCGATCGGCAATTTCAGGTCGAGCGCCAGAAGCAGGCCGCGGCCGCGCACCTCGCCGAGGCCGTGCCGCGCCGAGACCTTCTGCAACTCGCTTTCGAGCAGCAGACCCGTGTCGGCGACGGCCTTCAAAAATTCCGGCTTGCCGACCTCTTCGAATACGGCGAGCCCGGCGGCGCACATCACGGGGTTGCCGTTGAACGTCCCGCCTTGATCGCCATGCTCGAAGCATGAGGCTTGTTCGGTCGCAAGCAGGGCGGCGAGTGGCACGCCGCCTCCGATGCCCTTGCCCAGCGTCATGATGTCGGGCGCAATCCCGGCATGCTCGTAGTGGAAGAGCTTTCCGGTCCGGCCCATGCCGGTCTGGATCTCGTCGAAGATCAGCAGGAGACCATGCGCCTTGGTGAGCGCGCGCAGCTCCTGCAAGAACTTGTCGGTCGCCGGCCACACGCCAGCTTCGCCCTGAATCGGCTCGAGCATCACGGCCACGGTGTTCGCGGTGATGAGCGCTTCGACGGAGGCGATGTCGTTCAGCGTCGCCTTCTTGAAGCCTGAGACTTTCGGCTCGAACAGCGGTTCAAATGCCTTCTTGCCCGACGCCGACATGGTAGCGAGAGTGCGGCCGTGGAAGCCGCCCGCGAAGGTGATGATCTCGAACGCACCGCCCTTGTGCCGGCTGCCATATTTCCGGGCCAGCTTGATCGCGCCCTCATTGGCCTCCGCGCCGGAATTGGCGAAGAACACCCGGTCGAAGCAACTGTTCTCGACCAGCGCCTGCGCGAGCTTGAGGCTCGGCTCGTTGTAGAAGGCGGGGCTCGGCGTCAGCAGTCGCTTGGCCTGAGCCGCAAGCGCATCGGCGACCGCCGGCGGTGAATGGCCGAGGCAGTTGACCGCCCATCCCTGCACGAAATCGAGATAGCGCTTGCGGCCGTCGTCCCAGAGGTAGGAGCCCGCGCCGCGGACGAACACGGCCTTCGGCCGTGCGGTGATGTCCATCAGCGCATCATACGGATGGGTAGCGTTGGTCATATCAGACTCCTCTTGGGGGCAGGGACGATCTTCGGGAAAAAGACGCGCGAAATAGCAAGAAGGCCGCACTTTGCGGGTGCGGCCTTCTCGAAAACTCTGCTGATGTCAGTGCTTCAGCGGCGTCGTCGGACATGGCGCAACCCATCATCGTCGCGGGTGCGACGACGGAAAGCTGCGCGGCGGTGGGTCCGAGAAGAGGTCATGGGTCGCGGCCATACAGCCGAAGGGCAGGGTTTGTCAAGCTGCTCCGCGAGGGGGGCCGGTCGATGCGGTGCCGGCTTCAGGTGAATCGCGACGACTCTTCACCGTCGTCTTCGCCCCAATCGGCGCCGGCGATCGACCTCGAAGCACGGCGCGATGTTGCTCGCGCGCTGCGGTTGCGGATTACTCGACGCCCCAGCGCGAACACGTGGCTATAGTCTCGCTTGGCCAAATAGGATTTGCCGCGAAAAGCGGATCATGTCGCGTGCGAAGCACTGTTCGCGCAGCTCGGACGGTGAGGGCGTCTGCGCCTTCGTTCGACGTGGGGCGGCGAGCGAGGGCACCAGCAGTGCGAGAACGGCCGCAAAAGCCCTGAGATCAGCCCAAAATTCAGGTTTCATCCATCGCGCCCGCGCCGAACCATTTTCACGCCCGCGTGTTTGTACCTCTCAGGCGCCGTTTGGTTCGAACCAGGCCGGCGGCCTGCGCGACCAAGAAGACATCTCCATTCCGCCAGGCGGGCCCCCTTGTCCGAACCCTCCTATCGCATCGACGTCGACAGCATCCGCCGAGCCTTTCCGCCCGGCACCGAAGCGCCGCCCCTGCTGCTCGATTTTGCGGGCTGGCTGAAGGGGCGTCCCTGGGGCAGCGTCGGCTGCTTCGATCTGCGCGGACAGTTCGCCGATACCGCTCCGGTCTTCGACAGCAGCCCCTTGCGCGACAAGTTCGCCCTGTTCATGCGGCTGCCGGACGGCTCGGCCGTCGGCGCCTGGTATGGCGAGGGCCTGGACAGAGCCGATCCGCCCATCGTGGGACTTGGATCGGAAGGCGAATACGACATACTTGCTCCGTCATTGCCACGGCTGATCGCCAAGCTCGCGAGGCAGGAGTTCGAGCGTGCGTGGCATGATCTGGCGCCGAACGACGAGGTGGAATGCGAGACGGTGGAGCTAGCGCAGTGGTTGGCGAGGCGACTTTCCGATGTCGGGGTGACGCCACTGGAAGAGGCGTCATCGGACCTGCCCGACTTTCGTGGCTTCGTCGACAGATGGAGCAGGGAGCGCGAGACCTATTGGGCGAACCATCCGATGATGGCCGAACTCGGCTGGCGTCTCGCTGCGCATCTACCGAAAGGCAAAAATCCCTGGGACAAGACACGGTTCGAGGTCGCGATCGTCGGCGCGCAATATCAGGCGCGGGTCATGCGTTCCGGTCCGCAGTCGTTCAAGGAGGAGAAGGCGATCGAGCCGTTGCTGCGTGAATTGCGCGACGACATGCGCCGCGCGCAGCCGGAGCTCGGGCTTTGGTATTCGATGGATTTTGGCCTCTACGCCGACGGCCGCGTCATGCCGCGCTTCGACTATGACGAGCGTCCGACGATTGACGACGTCCCGGCGGAGCTGTCAGAGGCGAAGGCTGACCTCGCCCGCGCACCGCGGCCTGAGCGTTGGGTGCCGACCTGGCTCGCCGCAGGCTGACCTCGCCCCTAACGGCTCGCGACCATTAAGCTTTTGGTCAATATTCTCTTGCTATTCACTGGCCCGCTTCGAATTGGGGGGAGCGGATGAGATTCTTCGGGCGGCAGACAAGCCAGGGTCGCGACGGCCAGATCTGGCAAGCAATTTTCGAACGTTCGGTCGATGCGATCATGGTGCTGGCGGGACCCAAGATCATCGCCTGTAACGAGGCCGCGGTCAGATTCGGCGGCTATCGCAGCAAGGCCGATCTGTTGTCGCGCTCGCCGGCCGATATGGCTCCCGAATTCCAGGCGGATGGCCGCCGCTCGTCGGAGTACGTCAAGGAGACGCTTGCGCGGGCGATGAAGGACGGCCACGCCCGCTTCGAATGGATCACGCGCCGCGCGGATGGGCAGATGGTCCCGGTGCAGGTCACGCTCGTTCCCGCAGAGATCGATGGCCAGCCCGTCGTCATCAGCTATCGGCGGGACTTATCGGAGCTGATTGCCGCGCGGGAAGAGAAGAAGCGCGCCATCGCCAACCTTGCCGGCGAATTCGAGGAAACCATCGGCTCCATTGCCAATGCCGTGTCGTCGGCTGCCAAGGACGTAGAGGTGACGGCGGGCTCGCTCAGCTCGACTGCCGAGAACGCTGCGCAACGCGTTTCGACCGTCGCAGCTGCATCATCCGAGGCATCGACCAATGTTCAGTCGGTGGCTGGTGCGACCGAAGAGCTGTCGAGCTCGGTTGCCGAGATCAACCGCCAGGTCACGACCTCCTCGAACATTGCTGCCGAAGCGGTGGAGGCGTCCGCACGCACCAATGATCTCGTGAAGAGCCTGTCGGAGGCAGCGGCCAAGATCGGAGCGGTCACCGAGATGATCAATGCGATCGCAAGCCAGACCAATCTTCTGGCCTTGAACGCCACGATCGAGGCGGCGCGAGCCGGTGATGCCGGTCGCGGTTTCGCGGTCGTCGCTGCCGAGGTCAAGAGCCTGTCCAGCCAGACCGCCAAGGCGACCGAAGAGATCAGCGCTCATATCAGCGCCATGCAACGTGCAACGGACGATACTGTTGCGGCCATCCAGGGAATTGGCGGCACGATTGGACAGATCAGCGATATCGGCAAGACGATTGCCATTGCCGTCGAGCAGCAAGGTCATGCGACGCAGGAGATCGCGCGCTCCGTGAGCCAAGCGGCGGCAGGCACCAGCGGCGTCTCCGCAAATATCAATGCCGTCACGCGCACGATCGATGCCACGGGCACTGCTGCCAATGACATGCTCGGAGCTGCCGGTGAATTGTCACGACATGCAGTTGCGCTGCGCGACAAGGTGGCCGGGTTCCTGAAAGCCGTGCGCGCCGCGTAACGCGGGGCGCGCTCGGGTGAAGATCAAAATCCGGCGACGCTGCCGTGCAGATCGTAGGCGTCGGCGCGCTCGATCTTGGCGGTGACGATCTCGCCGACGCGCAAGGGACGGCGGCTCGACAGATAAACGGCGCCGTCGATCTCCGGCGCGTCCGACCTGGAGCGACCCTTCGCAACGGTCGGGCCAACCTCGTCGATGATGACCTGCTGGCGCGTGCCGACCTTGCGCTTGAGCCGTCGTGCCGAAATCTTCTGCTGGCGCGCCATCAGCGCGTTATAGCGCTCCTGCTTTACCTCATCCGGCACGGCGCCGGGCAGCGCGTTGGAGGTTGCACCCGCGACCGGCTCGTATTTGAAGCAGCCGACGCGATCGATCTCGGCTTCATCGAGCCAGTCGAGCAGATAGGCGAAGTCCGAATCGGTCTCGCCGGGGAAGCCGACGATGAAGGTCGAACGCAAAGCGAGATCGGGAGATTCCTCACGCCAGCGCTTGATCCGCGCCAGCGTCTTGTCCTGCGCCGCCGGCCGCTTCATCGCTTTGAGGACGTCTGGGCTCGCGTGCTGAAAGGGGATGTCGAGATAGGGCAGCACCTTGCCCTCGGTCATCAGCGCGATGACCTCGTCGACATGCGGGTAGGGGTAGACATATTGCAGCCGCACCCAGGCCCCGAACTCGCCGAGCTCGCGCGCGAGGTCGAGGAATCTGGCGCGGACCTGGCGGTCCTTCCACTGGCTCTCGGCATACTTCACGTCGACGCCATAGGCCGATGTGTCCTGCGAGATGACGAGCAGCTCCTTGACGCCGGCGCCGACCAGCCGCTCGGCTTCGCGCAGCACGTCATTGGCGGGGCGGGACACCAGGTCGCCGCGCAGCTTCGGGATGATGCAGAAGGTGCAGCGGTTGTTGCAGCCCTCGGAGATCTTCAAATAGGCGTAGTGGCGCGGCGTCAGCTTGATGCCCTGCGGCGGCACCAGGTCGAGATGCGGATTGTGCGCCGGCGGCAGCGCCCGGTGCACGGCATCGAGCACGGATTCGTATTGCTGCGGCCCCGTAATCGACAGCACGCCGGGATAGGCCTGCTCGATCTGCTCGGGCTCGGCGCCCATGCAGCCGGTCACGATCACCTTGCCGTTCTCGGCCATGGCCTCGCCGATCGCCGAAAGCGATTCCTGCTTGGCGCTGTCGAGGAAGCCGCAGGTGTTGACGATGACGATATCGGCCCCGTCATGCTTGCGGGCGAGCTCGTAGCCCTCGGCGCGCAGGCGCGTGATGATGCGCTCGGAATCCACCAATGCCTTGGGGCACCCGAGCGAAACGAAGCTGACCTTGGGCGCAGCCGTCTGATCCATACCTAAATCTGCCTGATTGACCGCCTGCAGCTAGTCCTAATTGCCCACAATTACAACCCTTTGCATGGGGCTCCGGCGTGCTATGGATGCCTCGCCGGGTGGTGAGTGAGCGATGAGCGCCGAACAGTCGCCTAAAATTGTGATTGTCGACGAAAGCCCGATCCGGGCCGCGATCCTCGAGGAGGGGTTGCGGGAGGCGGGCTTCACCCAGGTCGTTCATATCAGGGAGATGCAGAGCCTGTTGGCGCGCATCTATGCCGTTGACCCCGATATCATCCTGATCGATCTGGAAAACCCCAGTCGCGACGTCCTGGAACAGATGTTCCAGGTCAGCCGCGCCGTTCGCCGGCCGATCGCGATGTTCGTCGACCAGAGTGATTCGGCCTCGATCCAGGCCTCCGTGGAGGCGGGGGTATCGGCCTACATCGTCGACGGGCTGAAGAAAGAGCGCATCAAGCCGATCCTCGACCTCTGCGTGTCCCGCTTCAACGCCTTCGCGAAACTCCAGGAGGAGCTGGAGCGCACCAAGTCGCAGCTCGAGGACCGCAAGGTCATCGAGCGTGCCAAGGGCATATTGATGCGGGTGAAGGGCCTGACCGAAGACGAGGCCTATGTGCTGATGCGCTCCACCGCGATGCGCGAGAAGAAGAAGATCGGCGAGATCGCCCAGTCGATCATCACCGCGTCGGAGATGCTGAAATGACCGGACCGCTCCGCATAGGGTTCATCCCGCTGGTCGATGCCGCAGCGCTGATCGTTGCCGTCGACAAGGGGTTTACCGCGGCCGAAGGGCTCGAGGTCGAGCTGGTGCGCGAGGTCTCCTGGTCCAACGTCCGCGACAAGCTCAATATCGGACTGTTCGATGCAGCGCATCTGCTCGCGCCCGTCGCGATCGCGTCCTCGCTCGGGCTTGGCCACGTCAAGGTGCCGATCGCAGCCCCCTTCAACCTTGGCATCAATGGCAATGCCATCACTATCTCGCCCGCGCTGCATGCCGCGCTGATGGAGCAGATCGACGGCGACCGCTTCGATCCGATGGCGACCGCCAAAGCGCTCTCGCGCGTGGTGGCGAAACGGCGCCAGGCAGGGGCTGAGCCGCTGACCTTTGGCATGACCTTCCCATTCTCGACCCATAACTACCAGCTCAGGTTCTGGATGGCGGCGGCCGGCGTCGATCCCGACGAGGACGTGCGCCTCGTGGTGCTGCCGCCACCCTACATGGTCGACAGCCTCGCCAACGGCCATGTCGATGCGTTCTGCGTCGGCGCGCCCTGGAATTCGGTCGCGGTCGATCTCGGCATCGGCCATATCCTGCATTTCTCCTCCGACATCCTGGTCCGTGCCGCGGAGAAGGTGCTGGCCATGCGCCAGACCTGGTCGGAGAAGAATCCGGATGTGGTGGCCGCGCTGGTGCGCGCGGCGGAGAAGGCCGCAGCCTTCATTGAGCATCCCGACAACCGCAACGAGGCCGCGCGCATCCTGGCGCAGCCGGAGCGGATCGGCGTCGATGCCCAGGTCATTCAGCGGACCCTCGATGGCCGGCTGAAGATCGCGCCTGACGGCACCCTGCGCGAAAGCGGCCGCTATCTCCTGGTCGGCCGTGAGGGGGCAGGGCGCCCCGACCCAGTCCAAGCCGCCTGGCTCTATGCGCAGATGGTACGCTGGGGGCAGACCGCGCTGAGCGAGGCGGCGCTGAAGACGGCCATGGGGGTGTTTCGGCCTGACCTCTATGACGCCGCAGTGGACGCCGGGGGAGGCGGCAAGGAGGCCTCGGCCAGCTCGTTCGGGGCCTTCGCTGGACCGGCCTTTGACCCCGAAGATCTGGCCGGGTATCTCGCCTCCTTCGAGGTTACGCACCGCGTCCGTTAGATCCTGCTCAAACATTAGGCGCCACGATTCGAAGCTTAAACTTTGGGCCATTGCTGCCTGAAGCAGCATGAATGCTGATCCATTTCATGCAGTGCACCCAAATGTAACCAACTGATTTTGCTCGAATTCCAGAATTATGCTGCGTTGGCACACTCCTTGAATAGGAGGAGTAAGCCGACCGGCGTGGAAGCCGGCGGCTCCAAGTCCATGATGGATTTCCGCAGCAACGAGGCTGATCGGATCGCCCCGGGTTCCGGCCAGGCCACGTGCGCCTGAAATCGTGCTCCCAGCGATCAACGTCGTTTCAACCCGTTGTGGCCGCCCTGCGCGGTGCTGGAGCTTCGATATGGATTATTCAAAACCCTCTGATGTTGTGGCCTCGATGGTCGATGCCAGCTTGAAGAAGCTTGCGCTCGGGCCGCGCGACCTCCTGATCCGAGGCGCGATCTCGGGAGCATTGCTTGGTGCCGCCACGACCCTCGCCCTCACCGGCGCGGTGACCACCGGCCAGCCGATCGTCGGCGCACTCATCTTTCCCGTCAGCCTCGTGATGATCGTTCTGCTCGGGCTCGAACTCGTCACCGGCAGCTTCGCCATCGTGCCGCTCGCCCGGCTCGAGGGCAAAGCCACCTGGAATGCGGTGATCGCCAACTGGTCTTGGGTCTTCGTCGCCAATCTGCTCGGCAGCCTCGCCTTCGGTGCCCTGATTGCGATCTCGCTCACCAACATGGGCAAGGTCGAGGTCGCCGGCGTCGCCGCACGCATCGTTGCGGTGGCGGAAGCCAAGACGATCGGCAATGCCGCGATCGGCACCGCCGGCATGGTCTCCGTCTTCGTCAAGGCGATTCTCTGCAACTGGCTGGTCTGCCTCGGCGTCGTCATGGCGATGACCTCGACTTCGACAGTCGGCAAGATCGCGGCGACCTGGCTGCCGATCTTCCTGTTCTTCGCGCTCGGCTTCGAGCACGCCGTCGTCAACATGTTCGTTATCCCGACCGGAATGCTGCTCGGCGCGAAAGTGTCCGTCACCGACTGGTGGCTCTGGAATCAGATTCCCGTGGCGCTCGGCAATCTCGTCGGCGGCTTTGTCTTCACCGGCCTTGCCCTCTACGCAACGTACAAGCCCGCGAAGCCGGCAGCCGAAGTGGCGCAGGTCGCGGTTCAGCCAGCAGAGTAGGTCCCGTTACCCCATGAAACTCGACACAGCACCCACGGCCGACTTCTCCGACGAGCAGAAGCGCTATCTCGAAGGCTTCATGTCCGGCCTCCAGGTCGGACGTGTCGGCCGCGCCTTTGTCGCTGGCGGCGCGCCCTCGGAGCCGACCGGTCCCGATGCCGCCGCCATCAAGGCGCAGGACAAGCTCACTGCGGCGGGCAAGAAGCTCGCCGACCAGGAGAAGTTCAAGCGGGAGCTGCATCCCTTCGACGGGTATGAGCGGCTGAAGGACCAGGCGCGTAACAACGCAAATCCGACGCCGGCGGACAATTTCCGCTGGCGCTACTACGGCATCTTCTGGGTCGCGCCGGCGCAGACCTCCTACATGGCGCGCCTGCGCATTCCGAACGGTATCCTGAAGCACTGGCAGCTCTCGGGCCTTGCCGATCTCGCCGAAGCCTATGGTGGCGGTTACACCCACGTGACCACGCGCGCCAACTTCCAGATCCGTGAGATCGAGCCGAAGAACGCGGTCGCGCTCATCGAGGGCATCCAGGACATCGGCCTATGCTCGCGCGGTTCCGGCGCGGACAACATCCGCAACGTCACGGGCACGCCGACCGCTGGCATCGATCCGCAGGAGCTGATCGACACGCGCGCTTACGCGCGCGAATGGCACTACCACATCCTCAACGACCGCTCGCTCTACGGCTTGCCGCGCAAATTCAACGTCGCCTTCGACGGCGCGGGCCGCATCGCGGTGCTGGAAGAGACCAACGACATCGCGTTCTCCGCGGTCGAGGTGAAGGACGGCTTTGGCGTCGACGCGGGCGTCTGGTTCCGGCTCGGCATCGGCGGCATCACCGGCCACAGGGATTTCGCAAAATATTCTGACATCGTCGTTCGTCCCGAGGACGCCACTGCAGTTGCCGACGCCATCGTGCGCGTCTTCATCGAGCATGGCGACCGCACCAACCGCACCAAGGCGCGGCTGAAATATGTGCTCGACAATATGGGGCACGATCAGTTTCTCAAGCTCGTGGAGGAACGGCTGAAGAAACCGTTCACGCGCGTGCCGTCGGATGCGATCGCACCGCGTCCGGCTTTCGATCGCATGGCCCATATTGGGGTGCACAAGCAGAAGCAGGCGGGTCACAACTGGGTCGGTGTCGCGCTTCCGGTCGGCAAGCTCACCTGCGAGCAGATGCGCGGCATAGGCAAGATCGCCCAGGATCTCGGCGACGGCGATATCCGCCTGACCGTCTGGCAGAACTTTCTGATCTCGGGCGTCCAGGACGAGAACGTGGCGCTGGTGACCGCGGCCATCGAGAAGCTCGGCCTCGCCACGCAGGTCTCTCAAGTCCGCGCCGGCCTGATCGCCTGCACCGGCAATGCCGGCTGCAAGTTCGCCGCCTCCGATACCAAGCGCCACGCTGCCGCGATCGGGGACTGGTGCGATGAGCGAGTGAAGCTGGACACGCCGCTCAACATCCATCTCACCGGTTGCCACCACTCCTGCGCGCAGCACTACATTTCCGACATCGGCCTGATCGCGGCCAAGGTGCCGGGCGCCACGGAGGAGGACACGGTTGAGGGTTATCACCTCTTCACCGGTGGCGGCTTCGGTCCCGATGCCGATATCGGGCAGGAGGTCTATCACGACGTGAAGGCCGAGGACGCGCCCAGGCTCGTCGAGGGTCTCTTGAAGGCCTATCTCGCCAACCGCGCCTCGCCGGAAGAAACGTTCCTTACCTTCTCTCGTCGCCATGACGGCGAAGCCCTGCGCAAACTGGCCGGAGCGGAAGCAACAGCATGACCCAGATGCCTGTCCCACCGAAACTCGAGATCATCCCGCCGAACGCGCCTTTCAGCGAAGGGCAGCGGCTGTGGCTGAATGGATTTCTCGTGGGCATGTTCGGCCTCGACGGCTCGACGCCGCTGTCGCCGGCCGAAAACGGTGCGGTGCTCGCGCCCCAGGGCGATGGCGATGACGGCGAGGCGCCCTGGCACGATCCGGCGATGCCAATCGGCGATCGCATGAAGCTTGCGGAAGGGCGTCCGCTCCGCCGCCGCATGATGGCGGCGATGGCGCAGCAGGATTGCGGCCAGTGCGGCTACAATTGTGCCGACTATTCCAACGCCATCGCCAAGAAGAGCGAAGCCCGTCTCAACCTCTGCGCTCCAGGCGGCAAGGACACCGCGCGGATGCTGAAGCAGCTCTTTGAGGAGCTGGACAAGGCGCCGGCAGCGAAACCTCCTGGGGGCGGTGCATCGCCGGCAGCGGCCGCACCGGCTGCGCCCGAAGTAAAGGCCGAGCTGGGTCGCGCCCGCGAAAATCCGGCTGAAGCCGTATTCCTGTCGCGACGCCTCCTCAACAAGCAGGGCTCGGAGAAGGAGACCTATCACATCGAGTTCGATCTCTCCGACAGCAAGCTCGACTATGTCGTCGGCGATTCCTTCGGCGTGTTTGCGCGCAACGACCTCGGCCTGGTCGACCAGATAATCGCGCTGCTTGGCGCCTCCCACACCACGCAGGTCAACGGCAAGACGCTGCGCGAGGCGTTGGTCGAGGACGTCTCGCTGTCGCCGGCGCCGGACAAGCTGTTCGAGCTGCTTTCTTTCATCACCGGCGGCGCGCAGCGCGAGAAGGCACGGGCGTTGGCGCAGGGTGAGGATCCCGATGGCGATGCCGCAACGCTCGACGTCATGGCAGCGCTGCAAAAATTCTCCGGCTGCCGACCGCATCCCGAAGCCTTCGTCGAAGCGCTGGAGCCCTTGCAGCCGCGGCTCTACTCGATCTCGTCCTCGCACAATGCGTCGCCCGGAAAGCTGTCGCTGACCGTCGATTCCGTGCGTTACGTCATCGGCAAGCGCAAGCGCCTCGGCGTCGCGTCGACCTTCCTCGGCGAGCGCATCACCGAAGGCGAGAAACTGAAGGTCTATGTGCAGAAGGCGCACGGCTTTGCGCTGCCGCAGGATCCGAAGACGCCGATCATCATGGTCGGTCCCGGCACCGGCGTTGCACCGTTCCGCGCCTTCCTGCTCGACCGCAAGGCGACCGGCGCGCCGGGCAAGAACTGGCTGTTTTTCGGCCACCAGCGCAGCGACTGCGATTTCTTCTATCGCGACGAGCTCAACGCGCTGAAGACGGCGGGCTTGTTAACGCGTCTGTCGCTCGCCTGGTCGCGCGACGGCGAGAAGAAGTTTTACGTGCAGGATCGCATGCGCGAGCTCGGCCGCGAGGTCTGGACGTGGCTGGCCGAAGGCGCGCATCTCTACATCTGTGGCGATGCCAAGCGCATGGCCAAGGACGTCGAGCGTGCGCTGGTCGACATCGTCGCCCAATTCGGCGCACGTTCCACGGACGAGGCCGTGAGCTTCGTTGCCGACCTCAAGAAGAAGGGCAGGTTCCAGGCGGATGTCTATTAGCGTGCAGGAACCGGTTCCATTGGCTTAAAGGTTGAGCGAATAAGATTCTCGGAACCCATGGGTGAAGAGAATTTTACTCTACGACGGCGGTTCTGAAGAGAACCGCCGTCGCTATTTCCGCCACCATCTTGTCCGACGCCGCGATTGCTCCTTCATATCTCCGCAAATGGGGCGTTGGAGATCGACCATGCGCGAACTATCGGCGGAAGCGAGGCTGCATTTTTACGCGCGCTCGCTCTCCCGGCGGACCGGGGCGAGCATGCACCATGTGGCGCTCTACAGCGCCTTTGCGGTCATCGCGGCCATCATCTTCGGCACACTGTCGGTGCACCCGTTCTGATTTTGGGTGAGCAAAGGCGCACTTGCGCCGTGCCCACCATCCTTCCGGTCATGAGACAGAAGAGGTGGGCAGCTTTGCTTTGCCCACCCTGCGGCACCGAGCAAGGCTCACGCGGCGCGCTTGAATGGCGCTACCGCAATCCCCGCATCCTTCAACGCCTGACGCAGATTGCGCGCGATATCAACCGCGCCTTGCGTGTCGCCGTGGATGCACACCGTATCCATCCGCATCTTGATGACCTTGCCGGTGACCGAGATCACGGCGCCGTCCTGCACCATGCGCACGACGCGATCGGCGATCGCCTTGGCATCGTGCAACACCGCGCCGGCCTTCTTGCGCGAGACCAGGTTGCCGTCGTCCTCATAGGCGCGGTCGGCGAACACCTCGTGCACCATCGGCAGGTTCGCGTCCTCGCCGGCCTTCACCAGCTTCGAGTTGGCAAGCACAACAAAGATCAGCGAGGGGTCGACGGCCTTGATCCCGGCTGCGATCGCCTTTGCGGTCATGTCGTCCTCGCATGCGACGTTGGAGAGCGCGCCATGCGCTTTCACATGCGTGACCTTGTGGCCGGCCGCGGTCGCGATGGCCTGGAGCGCGCCGATCTGGTAGGCGACGAGGTTTTCGATCTCGGACGATTTCAGCCCGAGGATCGGATGCCGGCCAAAGCCGTGCAGGTCGCGATAGCCGGGATGCGCGCCGATCGAGACACCGCGCGCCTTCGCGAGCTCAACCGTCCGCCGCATGATGTCGGGATCGCCGGCATGGAAGCCGCAGGCGACGTTGACCGATGTCGCAAGCTCGAGCATCGCGGCGTCGTTGCCCATCTCCCAAGCGCCAAATCCCTCACCGAGGTCGCAGTTGAGATCGATCGTCGTCATGGGTGCTCTCCACCTCTGGTTCCGTTACGACTCCGCCGAAACCTGCCACGTCCCGGCATCGACAGCGTTCACCGCGTAGCCCGCGACATTAGCATCGTGCAGGGCATCGATGTTGAGCTCCACGGTGTCCGCCGCGCGTAACCGATCGGGCAGGCGGCGCAGGAGCTGCGCGAATTTCCGGGCCTCGTCCTGCGCTTCGGTCATGCTGATCGCCTTGAAGCGGAACGCGGTGCCGGCAGAGGTCTGGGCGAGGCGGCCGAGATCGGCGGAGATGACCGTTGCGATCTTCGGATAGCCGCCGCTGGTGCCGCGGTCCATCATCAGGACGATCGGCGCGCCGTTGCCCGGCACCTGGATGCTGCCATTGACCGTGCCGTCGGAGACGATGTTGTGGCCGTGGAGATGTTTGATCACCGGGCCTTCGAGCCGGTAACCCATGCGGTCCGAGGTCGCGGAGATCTTCCAGTCGCTCGACAGGAACAGCGCCTTGTTGGCGTCATCGAATTCGTCGTCCTGCGGCCCCAGCACGACGCGGATCGGACCGCTCGTTGGCTTCGGCAATTCGATCCGCTGCTCAGGCCCGCCGCTTGCGACCGCGACGCCGAACTCGTCGCCAGCCTGGAGCGGGCGCGGGTAGGGGCTGCCGAGCCCGGCGCGGGCGTTCACTGCGAGGCTGCCGAACACGGGCTCGCCTCGGACAGCCCCTTCGATCGCGAGATAGCTGAACGCGCCACCGCGGGCGAAGCCGAGCGTCAGCGTCTCGCCATCCTTCAGCGTCATCGAGGTCTCGTTCGCCACAGGCTTGCCGGCGATATCCGCATTGCGCGGGGCGCCCGCGAGCGCGACGCGCACCGCACCGTCGCGCGCGATGAATGAGACGCCGAACGGGCCGATCTCGACAGCGGCCGCGAACAGATCGTTGCCGACCAGGCAGTTGGCGGTCGCCAGCGCCAGCCGGTCCATCGCGCCGCTCGGCGTGAGGCCATAGCGCTGCGAGCCCGGCCGTCCGCCGTCCTGGACGGAGCTGGCCGGGCCGATGCTGGCGACAATGAGCCGACTCATGACGTCGTCAGCTCCGCAATGATCTCGCCCGCTTCGGCGGCGCAGTCCTGCTCCGCAAAGGTCTTAGGGTCGATGGCAAAAAACGTCACGCGATCACCGGGTTCGGTGAGGAAGGTGGGATTCCGGTGGAGCTGATAGGTCCGCACGGGGGTGCGCCCCAACAGGTGCCAGCCGCTGGGACCGGCCAGGCATTGCACGCCGGTTTGAACGCCGCCGATCGCGATCGTTCCGGCGGGCGTCAAGAGTCGCGGATTCTGCCGCCGCGACATGTGCAGGGATTTTTCGAGGCCGCTGAGATAGGACCAGCCCGGGGTGAAGCCGATCATGGCGACGCGATAGTCGCCGGCGATATGGCGGGCCACGATGTCGTCGGGTGTGGTGTTCAGCGTCTTGGCGACATCCTCGAGATCGATGCCGTGCTCGCCGCCATAGGCCACGGGAATGCGCCAGCGGCGCGCTTTTGCCGAGCGCGGCCGCGGCTGGCTTGCAAGCGCAAGCAGCTTTTCGCTCAGTGCATCAAAGGCGATCCGGCCGGGATCGTAGTGCACCAGCAGCGAGCGATAAGTCGGGACCGCCTCGGTGACGCCGTCGATGCCGGCTTCGGTGAGCGCCCGGTCGAGCGCCAACACGCGCTGATTGGCCGCGTCGTCGATGGTCCGGCTGAACTCGACCGTGACGGCACTGTCGCCGCTGGGCAGAAGGCGGGGCGGGGGAAGCGTCGCGGCCATGAGCTGTCGAAATCGGCCCTTTGGAAATCGCGGGAGACTCCTTTGGTTCCCGCTGCCCTTTGCTTCGCGTAAATGCGCCTGCAAGTCCAATAAATTAATTCAGCGCCAAGCGATAAAGCCTTGTTATCGCGTCGCATAACAGCCCTGCGCCGCTTCGCCTTGGCCCTTGACGGCAGGCCTGCGCCTCGCAAGATGCGCAGCTTCTTTCCCACCCGGAGCTCGTTCTCGTCCATGTCGCTATCCCCCGAAGCCCGCAAGACCCTTGCCGGCATCACCACTGCCACCATCACCACGGTCCTGCTGAAGAAGGGCCTGCGCAATGTCTGGATGCGCGGCGCGCGTCCGCTGCGCCCGGGGTTGCCGCGGTTGGTCGGCCCGGCGTTCACGCTGCGCTTCGTGCCGGCGCGCGAGGATCTGGCGACGCCGGAATCCTGGTCCTCTCCGATCTCGACCCGCACCGCGATCGAGGCGATGCCGGAGGGGTGCATCGCCGTGGTCGACGCCATGGGCATCACCGATGCCGGCATCTTCGGCGACATCCTCTGCGCGCGCATGGTCAAGCGCGGCGTCACCGCGCTCGTCACCGACGGTGTCGTGCGTGACGTCGAGGGCGTGCTCGGCACCAATCTTCCGGTGTGGTGCGATGGCTACGCCGCGCCACCGTCGGTCGCGGGCCTGACCTTCGTTGGCTGGGGCGAGCCGATCGGCTGTGGCGGCGTTGCGGTGTTTCCGAACGACATCGTCGTCGCCGACCAGGACGGCTGCGTGCTGATCCCGCAGGCGATGCTCGACCATGTGCTCAATGAGGGCGTCGAGCAGGAGCGAATGGAAGCCTGGATCGTCAACGAGGTGAACAACGGCGCCGTGCTGCCGGGCCTCTACCCCATGAACGCCGAGACCAAGGCGCGCTACGCCGCGAGCAAGAAGTAACAGGAAGAGAGGCACCCATGGAAATCCACGTCGCAGGCACGCGACCGACCCGCCGCGCGCCCAAGGAGAACTTCACCGGCACGGTGTTGCAGGACCCCGTCATCATGGCGCCTGCGCCGGCGCGGCTGAACTGCTCGCGCGTCTCGTTCGAGCCCGGCGCGCGCACCAACTGGCATCACCATCCACTCGGGCAGACGCTCTACGTCATCTCCGGCGTCGGCCGCGTCCAGGCCAAGGGCGGCCCGATCAGGGAAATCCGCCCCGGCGACACCGTCTGGATTCCGCCGGGGGAATTGCATTGGCACGGCGCTTCGCCCACCAACGGCATGACCCACATCGCCATGCAGGAAGCGCTCGACGGCGTGTACTCGACCTGGTTGGAGCCGGTCACCGACGCGGAATATTCGGCACCGGTGGGTTAGCCACGGTCTCGCGCCCCGGCGGCAACGCAGCGCGTCAGCGATGCGTTGCCAATCCGGGGCACAGACCCGCGAGAGCATCAAGCTGACTAGATTCCACTCCGCGTCGCAACACTTCGGGCTGCACCACCGAATTCACAGGACATCGCGGCCCGCGTCGGTGATCCGGTATTCGACCTCGCCTGAAGCCAGTGGTTCGGTCTCAACGAGCCCGAGTTCGATAAGTCGGGCGACGATTTCGTGGTCGAACAGCGGCGTGCTGATCCAGGCTTGGGAAGCCAGCCGTCTCAGGAAATCGCGCTCGGTTGCGGTAAGGTCCATCGGATAAGATCTCGCCACCCAAGAACCAAGGTCGCAGGCGCGTTCTGGTTCCGGCCGGACTATCTCTAGATATCCCCGAAAGCGCTCCAAAGTCCGATTGCGGTGGGCAAGAAGGCCGCGCACGACCACAGCGCGGGTGCGCTGGTGCTTAGGCCGGCAACGAAGATCCAGACGCCAAAGCACACGATGAAACCCGAGATCGCATAGGCAAGCACTTTTTCCATGAGCAAACGCAAAGCTGTGCGTCACTTGGCGACGCGCGCTTCCTCCTTCTTGCTCACGTGCCAGATCACGAGGTGGTAATGCGGCACGTCCACTCCAGGATGCCCCGGATTGAAGTAGATGCTGACGTGGTCAACTGTTCCAGCGAAGCCGGGCGCCTCCAACGACTTGTGATCGTCGATATCCTTGATGGGCACCATATACACGCTCGCCACCAGGCGATCCCTGCGATCAAAGCAGAGGAAAGGACCTAGCGGCAGAGTGTCGGGTTTGACAAAGAGGATGCCCAGGCCGGGAAAGAACTTCGGGAAGTTCACGAGATCGCTGACGCGCTTGTATCCCTTCTTTTCGGCGATCCTCCGCTGATTTGGCCGTGCGGGAGCGACGTAGAGTCTTCCATGTCGTTTTTCGTCCGGGCGAGCATGTGGTTTGCCGTCTGGACGAGTTACCGCCCTGGCTTTCCCGGCATTGTCGGTTGATGGCACGGGAGCGAGCGTCTGCGGATCCGGAAGCTCGAATGGAAAAAGTTGCGCCGCCGGCCGCCTCACGTCGGCGATCAATGCAAGCAACGTGGCCAAGGCTGCGGCCACCAGTAAATTGCGCATCAAGACCTCCCGGTGCTTGGGTCATCGGCCCTGCTGGCGTTCTCGCCACCGCATAAAGTCCTGGAACAGTTGTTCGCGGTCCGGCGGATTGCTGATCGGCTTTTGCTCGAGGAAACGACCGAACGCCTTGCGAAGCGCGGCCTCTCCGCCGGATTGCTGCTGGAGCCAGCGCTCCGCTGGTTGAAATCGCCTCCAACCAGGAAGCAGCGCCGTCAGGTTCACCTCTCGCCACTTCGGGTGATGACCGTCGCCAAGAAATTCAGGAAATCGCGAGAACAGCGTCTGCACAAACAGTTCCACCAGCGGAAACCGCTCGCTGCGCGCCGGCCAGTTGTAAGCGAAAAGCGCGCATTTGATCGCGATGGTGTCGACATTATCAGAGACGCCGATGAGGTCTGGGTAATCTTCGTGGCGGAGGGTCGAGGGCAGAAACTCACGCTCCAGCATCGCCTTCGAATAGGGGATGGACAGAAAGTGAAGGCCATCATCTTGCGCGTATCGCGCGAGGAAGCTGACCGGCTTGCCCGACACCAGCAAGGCGGCGGAGATTTGCCCCTTCCGCATTCCCTCCAGTGCTGCGTCCAAAGCCAGGTTAGATTCGCTGACCTTCACCTCCAGATAGTTGAGCACCTCGCGACCGAGGACGGCGCCAGCGCTGCCTTCTTCGCCGAGATTGACAGGCTTTCCCGCGAGATCCGACAGGCTCTGGATCTCGGGCCGCGCGAGGAGGTGGAACTCTTCGACAAACAGCGGGGTGACGTAGACAAGCTTGTTGCGGATATCTCCGAGCGTTCCTGACTCTCGGAGACGATCGGCCAATGGGACGGGGGCGATCGCAATATCGGCGCCTGCCAGGCTGAGTATGTCGATGATGTTGCGAATGCCACCGTTTCCCACCATTGGCAGCACCCGCAATGCGACCTCCCCGTGAGGGCCGGTCTCCTGGCCGCTGGCCAGGGTGGTAGCAAGGTCCTGAGCGATGGCGAACTCGGTGCTCTGCGCCGCGCCGGTTACAAATCCTGTCGTGTGCGGATCAGAGTTTGCGGCTTCCTTCCTGGGGGCATTTTCCTTCCGCGGAGACATCTTCGACAGAGACGTCTTCGACGCGTCGCTGGGGGAAACGGATGGCCGGCTTTGTGCGAGGGACGTCTGGACCTGTCCGCCGAGCCAGGCCGCTGCAATGAATGCGATGAACAAACCGGCCCGCATAGCTCCGCAGACCCTCATTGTTCAAGCCTGTTCGCGGCGTCAGCGCGCCAGCTTTGGCGCGCCCTTGTCTAGCCGGCAAATCGCACTCGGCCCATCCGTCGCGCGACAGGCTGGAGTGGGTTTGCTTGGGCTTCTCAACGCACCGATCAGAGCGACGTTCCCTGGGATGTCTGTCCACCATTGGCGAACCGCGATTGATTGCCACCCGTCGGGCGAGCGTTGCCGTCCTAGATTTTTTCCGCCGTCCACGTGCCCGTGCACATTGTGCCGTGCCAGGTGCCTGAGCCTGAGGTGCCGGCGAGGTGGCCAAAGCCCGCGGCGCGCTTGATGCCGCTACTCAAGAGGACGCTGATCTTACCTGCCTGTGCGACGCTGCCCGATGCACTCACCGCGGCGCTGCCGGAGGCGATCTGACCGTTGGTGATGCCGATGGCGACCGTCGAGCCGTTGCCGCAGGCTTCGCTCGTTGACGTGATCCGCACATTCCAGGTGCCGTCGAAGCTGCCGGTCGCAGCGCGTGCCTGCCCATACGGCAGGGCAATGACGAGGATGCTGGTCAAAAGTCCTTTGCTAAAATGATTCATGGCTTGCCCCTATGAGTTGAACGTTCTGGGAACCTGCCACGGTGGTCGAGCGCGCCGATGTGAGGGCTATCACGCCGGTTCTGCGGGGCGTGACCTTGCGCACGCTGCGGCCTGCTGTGCAGCGCGACGTGACAAGGCGCCGCCTTCATGGCCTGCTGCCTGCGACCCGAAAGGCTTTTCGCGGAGGACGAAAGGATGCCTGAATCCGACAAGGTGTTTGCCGGCGCGGTCCCGGAAAATTACGACCGCTATATGGTTCCGCTGATTTTCCAGAGCTATGCCGACGACATGGCGCGCCGCGTTGCCGTGCGCTCGCCAAAGGCCGTACTGGAGACGGCGGCGGGAAGCGGCGTGGTTACACGCGCCGTCGCAGCCGTTCTGCCGCCCGATGCGACTTACGTCGTGACCGATCTCAATCAGCCGATGCTCGAGCATGCAAAACTTCGGCAAGGTGCCGATGCGCGCGTCAGCTGGCGCCAGGCCGACGCGCAGGTGCTCCCGTTCCCCGACAGCTCGTTCGACGTCGTGTGCTGCCAGTTCGGCGCGATGTTCTTCCCGGATCGGGTCAAGGCCTACCGGGAGGCGCGGCGCGTGCTGAGGCCGAGAGGGATTTTCATCTTCAGCGTCTGGGACAGGGTCGAGGACAACGTCTTTGCCGGAGACGTCACCGACGCGCTGGCCGAGTTCTTCCCGGACGATCCGCCGCGCTTCCTGGCGCGCACGCCGCATGGCTATCACGACACCGCCACGATCCACCGCGATTTGCAGGACGCAGGGTTTTCAGAGGTGGCAGTTCAAACACGGTCGGATGAAAGCCGATCCATCTCAGCGCGGCATGTGGCGATGAGCTACTGTCAGGGTACGCCACTCCGCAACGAAATCGAGGCGAGACGTCCCGACGCGCTGGAGGCTGCTACTGCTCACGCGGCAAAGAAAATTGCAGCGCGACATGGCGAGGGCGAGATCTCCGCAAAGATCCAGGCGCACGTGATCGAGGCGACGTCCTAAGGCATGATCCGGAAAAGTGTGAAGCGGTATTCCCTCGCGATTGCGCGGAGATCATGCCCAAACAACGCCCCAAAGCGCGATGACGATTCATCCCAATCTCATCGCGCTTTAGCTAGACGGATGTGAACTAGTTCACGCGCGTCCACGTCTGGCCGCCGCAGAACATGCCGCCGAAGGCGCAGCCCTGTACGCGCAGGCGATCGGTGCCGCGCATCGCGATGGTGGAATCATAGGTCGAGCCGGTGTTGGGATCGACGATCCGGCCGGTCCATTTCTGGCCCTGGACCGGCTTCATGTTGATCAGGATCTGCTCGCCGTTCTGGTCCGATTTGGCATCGACCGAGTAGCCACAGAGATTGTTGCCGCACTGCTCGATGCGGACCTTGCCTTCCTTCTCCTCGGTGAGCCAGATGCCGAGCGGCGAATTGAGGTCGCGCGTGGGCGTAGGCGCTGTCGTCGGAGCTGGAGCGGCCGTCGCCTGAACGGGAGGCGGAGCGGGCGCCGGCGGCGGGGCCGGAGCCGGAGCCGGAGGTGCAGGCGGAGCAACCGCGACGGTGGCTGGCGGAGCAGGCGGCGGTGTCACCGCGGGAGCGGCGTCCTGCTGGGCCGGGGCGGGCGGCGATGGTGGAGCCGGCGGAGGCGCAACGGCGGTTGCAGCCGGCGCGTTGTTGGCGGTCGTGGCGGGTGGCGGTGCAGGCGGGGTGGGTGGCGCCGGAGGCGGTACGGCTGCTGCTGGAGCTGGCGCTGCCGCGGGCGTCTGCTCGGCCGCCGGAGGCGGTGTCACGGGAGCCGGCGCGGGCGCAGGATTGGCCGGCGGCTGCGGATCGACCTTGGCCTGTTGGGGCGGCTTCGTGTCCGCCTTGGGAGCGTTCTTGGTGTCCGTCTTGGCGTCGTTCTTCGTGTCGTTCTTGGCCTTCCTCGCCTTGCCCTGGCCGGTGTTGTCGTAGACCCCTGGGATCTGCACCGTGCCGCGATCGGGGTCGATCCGGATGGTGCGGCCGCCATACTCGAAGGTGTATTGCGCTTGCGCGGCCGTGCTCGCCAAAAGAAATGCGGCCATCGCCAACAGCTTTTTCATTGCAATCTCCTGAGCAGGTGCTCCCCGTATCGACCCTTACGCCGCGGCCCCGTGGCGAAACGTGATCCAGATCACTTTCCAGCTATGAGTCGTACTCCCTTCGATCTTGGTTCAATGCCCGCCAACTCGGTTCAAGGTTTGACCGGCGGGCCGCCAAAATGCGGACAGGCGCCGCGTTCTAGTCGAACCAGGCGCCATAAATTTTCTGGTAGCTGCCGTCCTCCATAGAGACGTGCAGCCACTGGTCGACGAAGGCCTTCAGCGCGACGTCGCGCTGGAGCCAGTAGGCCTTCTCCGAGAAATCGAACGGCTTGTCCGGATGCACTGCGCAGAGCACACCCTGATGCTGCTTCTGCTGGTAGCGCGTCTCCGAGGCGTCCGTCATCATCAGGTCGGCATGACCCTTGGCGATCTCGTCGAAGATCGCGGTGTTGTCCGGGAAGACCTCGATGTCGGCGTCCTTGATGTTGGCCCGCGCGAAGCGCTCGTTGGTGCCGCCGGGATTGACGATGACGCGCGTACCCTTCTTGTCGATATCGGCGAGCGTCTGGTACTTGCCGACATCCGCGCAGCGCGCAATCGGCGTCTTGCCCTCACGCATGATGGGCGTCGAGAACAGGCCCTTCTTCTGGCGGTCGAAGGTGATGGAGACACCGCCCATCGCGATGTCGAACTGATCGGCCTCAAAGTCCTTCATCAGCTTGGGCCAGGCGGTCTGGACGTACTCCACTTTGACGCCGAGCGCCTTGCCCAGCGCTTCGGCCATGTCGACGTCGAAGCCGCTGAATTTCTGCGTGGTCTTGTCGAGAGAGGTGAAGGGCCTGTAGTCGCCGGTCATGCCGACGCGCAGCGTGCCGCGCTTGATGATCTCGTCGAGGCGGGAAGGGGACGTTGTCTCCTGTGCATGGGCCGCAAAGCCTATCACCACCGCCGCAGCCAGCGCCGCCAGTCGTCGAACGATCATCTCTTTCCTACCCTCGCATGAGCTGTCATGTTGCTCTTGAACCTGCGGATTTAGACCAGATGTCCGCAAACTGCGAGAAGGAATTTCTTGAGGTGACGCTCTCTCTCCACGAGGCTTCGGTCGGCATGTTCGTGCCGTTCCTGCGCAACCTGTCCGGGCTGCTCGACAAGGCCGCCGCTTACGCCGAGGTGCGCAAGATCGATCCGGCCATCCTGCTGGGCATGCGGCTCTATCCGAACATGTACGATCTGGCGCAGCAGGTGGGCGAGGCGGTCCGCCATGCCGTGGTCGGGCCCGCGCTGCTTGCCGGGCATGAGCCGATCACGTTTGCCGATGCCAAGCCTGATCTTGCGGAGCTGCAGCGGCGCATCGCGGCCGCGATCGATTTCGTCGAGAGCCTGCCGCAGGCCGAGATCGATGCCGCAGGCGAAAAGGACGTCGCCTTCCGCCTGAAAAGCGGCGCCGAGCTGCCCTTCACCGGGCGCTCGCTGCTTCTGACCTTCTCGGTCCCGCAATTCTTCTTCCACGTCACGACCGCCTACGACATCCTGCGGCACGCCGGCGTCGATCTCGTGAAGAAGGATTTTTTGGGAAGAAGGTGAGGCCTACGCCTCACCTTTCCGTACGATGTCGGCGACCGAGCTGCGGTTAGCGATCTCGTCGCGCAGGACCTCGAAGCGGCGATGCGCTTCGCTCTCGCGCTCATCGACGAACCGCACCGCGGCTTCGCCCGACATCGGTCCGCTGACCACAGGCGTGGAATACTCGCCGATGGTCTCGTGAACGTAGTAGAGACCCTCGTCGCCGCGCTGCACGGTCCATTTGAACCGCAGTGCCGCCATCGGCCCGGGGCCGAGCTTGCTGTAGCCGTCGGCGTCGGCCGGGTGCTCCGGCACGAGCGGCTGCTCGTCGACGACCAGATCCTCGTCGGCACTCGGATGCTCGTCGACGCTCGCGAACTTCTCAGTCTCGGGCCGGGCCTCGGGGTGTTCGAGAATGCTGGCGATCGTCGCCAGCGCGTGGTCGGTCGGGTCGATGTCTGACAAGGGGTCATCCTCCAAGAGGACGCGCCGGCAATTCCGTCCCACGACCGGTCGCGACCTGTCAGCCTAGCTTGCCTTTGATTAAGGCCAGGTTTGGGCCCGATTGTGCCAAAATGGGACGTCTGGTTGACCTTGGTGCGGCAATTTCTGCCTCTCCGAAAACTGCAGCGCTCAGGCGAGCACATCCTGGTTGATCACATTCTGACGGATCGGATCGCCGTCGAGCACGCTCAGGATATTGCGCGCGGTCTGCTCGCTCATGCGGTCGACTGCCTCGACGGTGACGCCGGCCACATGCGGCGCCATGATCACGTTCGAAAGCTCGAACAGCGAGTGTCCGGCCGGCGGCGGCTCCTGCTCGAACACGTCGAGGCCGGCACCGGCGAGCCGGCCAGAGGTGAGCGCGTCGTAGAGCGCCTTTTCTTCGACGATACCGCCGCGTGCGGTGTTGATGAGATAGGCGGCCCGCTTCATCAGACCGATCCGCGCGGCATTGAACATGCCGACGGTTTCTGGCGTCTTCGGGCAGTGGATGCTGACGAAGTCGGCGCGGGACAGCGCCGCGTCGAGATCGGTGACCGGCTCGCAACCGGCAGCCTTGATGTCGGCCGCCGGCTTGTAGGGGTCGTAGACCAGGACGTTCATTTCCATCGCGAGGCAGCGCTTGGCGGTGCGGCTGCCGATGCGGCCAAAGCCGACGATCACCACGGTCTTGCCGTAGAGATCGAACGGCAGGATGCCGAGCCGGTCGGCCCATTTGTTGTCCCTGACGCAGGCGTGCAGCTCCTGGGCGCGCTTGGCGAGCGTCAGCATCATGAACAGCGCGGCTTCCGCGACCGAGGGCGAGTTGGCGCTGCCTGCCACCATCAGTGGCACCTTGCGGCGCGAGAGGGCAGGCACGTCGACGGCGTCGTAGCCGACGCCGATCCGCGTCACCACCTTCATGTCCCTGGAGGCCTCGAGCTCGGGCTCGCCGAACCGGGTTGCGCCGAGCGCCACGCCATGAACCGGCGCATGCGCCGTCAGCATCGCCTGGAAATCCGAAGCCGAGATCAGATTGGAGAACTCGACGAGCTCGATGTCGTCCCGCTGGGTGAGAAGGGCGCGTGCGCCCCGCGACAAAGTTTGCGTGACAAAAATCTTCTTCTTGTTGGCCGCCATCGTTCCCTGCCTGCTCGAAGCTTTTCTCGTCCGGCCATCACAGCACGAGGCCGGTCGCCTCGTTTAGCAGGTGCATGTTGTTGAGGTCCATCGCCAAACGCATGGGTGCCCCGTCCTTGGCGCCGGCATTGGGATCGACGCGGCCGCAGACCGGCGTGCCCTCGAGGGTGAAGTAGACCAGCGTCTCCATGCCCATGGGCTCGGTGACATCCAGCACGGTGTCGAAGGTCTCGACCCCGGGCGCCAGATGCGCATGCGACTCGGTGAGGTGCTCGGGGCGGATGCCGAGCTGCAGCTTGTCGGTGCGCGGCAGAGCGTTGTAGCGCGAGGCGCGCGCCGGCGGCAGCGGGAAGGAGACACGATCGGTCAGGCGGATGTTGAGCTGGCCGCCGACGTCCTCGAGCCGGCATGGCACGAAATTCATCGCGGGCGAGCCGATGAAGCCCGCGACGAAGCGCGTCGCCGGCTTGTGGTAGAGCTCGTTCGGCGTGCCGATCTGCTCGATGCGGCCCTTGTTCATCACGACGACGCGGTCCGCCAGCGTCATCGCTTCGACCTGGTCGTGGGTAACGTAGACTGTGGTGGTGCGCACCTTTTGATGCACCTTCTTGATCTCGATGCGCATCTGCACGCGCAGCTTGGCATCGAGGTTGGACAGCGGCTCGTCGAACAGAAACACTTTCGGATTGCGCACGATCGCGCGCCCCATCGCAACGCGCTGGCGCTGGCCGCCGGAGAGCTGCTTCGGCTTGCGGTCGATCAGGTCGGTGATGTCGAGGAGGCGGGCGGCCTCCGTCACGCGCGCCTTGATCTCGGCCTTGGGATAGTGCTTCAGGCGCAGCCCGAACGACATGTTCTCCGCCACCGTCATGTGCGGATAAAGCGCGTAGTTCTGGAACACCATCGCAATGTCGCGGTCCTTCGGGGGAACGTCGTTGACGACGTCGCCGCCGATCGTGATGTCGCCGTCGCTGATATCCTCGAGGCCCGCGATCATGCGCAGCGTGGTCGACTTGCCGCAGCCCGACGGGCCCACCAGCACGATGAACTCGTGGTCTGCGATGTCGAGATCGATGCCGCGCACCGCCTCGACGTCGTCGTAACGTTTGACCACCTTGCGCAAGGAAACTTCAGCCATGAATCGTCAACCTCTCGCTTTCAACCCTTCGTCGCACCGGCGGTCAGGCCGGCAATGTAGTAGTCCATCAGGAAGGCGTAGATGACCAATGGCGGCGCCGCGCCGAGCAGCGCGCCCGTCATGATCTGGCCCCAGTTGAAGACGTCGCCCTTGATCAGTGTCGTGGTGATGCCGACCGGCAGCACGAGCTGGTCGATGGAGGTCGTGAACACCAGGGGATAGAGGAACTGGGCCCAGGAGACGGTGAAGGCAAAGATCGTCGCGGCGATCAGGCCAGGCAGGGCCACCGGAATGAAGATCCGGGTCAGGGTCTGCAGCCAGGACGCCCCGTCGATGATCGCGGCTTCATCGAGCTCCTTCGGGATCGAGGCAAAATAGCCGATCATGATCCAGGTGCAGAACGGTACCGTCAGCGTCGGATAGACGAACAGCAGTACGTACCATCGATTGAGCAACGTGATGCCAGTCAGATCCTGGATCAGCGCGAACATCTTGAAGAGCGGAATGAACAGGAGGCTGTCGGGGACGAGGTAGGTCAGGAAGACGCCGGTCGCGAGTGTCGCCGAGCCCCAGAACCGCATCCGCGCCAGCGCGAACGCCGCGGGGACGCTGATCAGCATGGTCACGAACACGACCACCAGCGAGACGATCGACGAATTCCAGAAAAATCGGAGAAACTGGTTGGACGTCAGGAGTTCGAGGTAATTCGACAGCGTCGGGTGGAAAACCCACCATGGATTGGTCGCAGCCGATATCTCCGCGCTGCTCTTGAGCGAGGTGATCACCATGTAGAGTGGCGGCGTCAGGAAGAAGATCGCGAACAGCACCAGGAAGAAGTAGGACCAGCGCAGCGCCCAGGCGCGGTCGCGGCTCATGCTGCCATATTTGACCTTGCGCCGGGGGCCGGCCTTGTCGATCGCGAGCGTGCTCATCAGGATTCGTTCCCGCGTTTAGAGACGTCGCGCAGGATGAAGATCGCCGCGACGGCGAGGATGGGGACCATGAACAGCGAGACACTGGCGCCGAGCGGGATGTCACTGCTCTCGATGCCGACCCGGAACGCGTAGGTGGCAAAGATCTGGGTCTGGTCGAGCGGCCCGCCCGAGGTCAGGATGCGGACGATGTCGAAATTGGCGAAGGTGACGATCAGCGAGAACAGCGTCGTGATCGCGATGATGTTGCGCATCATCGGCAGCGTCACGTACCAGATCCGCTGCCACCAATTGGCGCCGTCGATTGCGGCGGCCTCATAGAGCTGCTCCGGCACCGATTTCAGCGCCGCCAGATACATGATCATGAAGAACGGCGCGCCGTACCAGACATTGACCAGGATGACGGAGAAGCGCGCCCACGCGGCACTACCGAGCCAGTTAACGGGACCGATGCCGAACAATGAGAGCGTGTAGTTGAATGCGCTATAGGAGGGATCGAACAGCCAGAGCCAGGCCAGCGTGCTCATCGCCGGCGGAATGACCCAGGGCACCAGCAGCATGCCGCGCCATTTGCGCTGGCCCTTGGCCGGAATATTGTGCACGAAATGCGCGACGATGAAGCCGATCAGCGCCTTGAAGATCACGGCGGTGATCGCGAAGATGCAGGACTGCTTGACCACCATCCAGAACGTTTCGCGCTTGAACAGGAAGGTGAAGTTGCCGAAGCCGACGAACTTCTGCATCGACTTGTTCAGCGTCGCGAGGTGGATCGAGAAGAGGGCAGGGTAGAGCACGAGCAGCGCGATCAGGAGGATCAGCGGCAGCGTCAGGAAGAACGCTACGGTCGATTTTCGCCCCAACGCGTTGTGCAGGCTCGTCCGTTTTCGTGCGTTCGCGGTGCCCGCGACGCGACCGTGCTCAACGACGACATCGGCCATGTCAGTTTCCCCGGGTCAAACTTCCTTGGGTCAAGCTTGCGTGCAGGATGTCCAACGTCGAAGCCGGCACGCGCGTGTCGGCTTCATCTGATCACGTCCGGCGAATGGCGGGGTGCCCGGCGGCCCACGCGCGAGGCGTGAACCGCCGTGGCACACCCCGGCTCAACTTCGCATGAAGCCTTCGCACTCGCCCTCGGCCCAGGCCAGCGACTGCTCCAGCTTCTCCCCTTGCGCAAAGCGCAGCGCCATCTTGGTCAGCGTCGCCTGCGCATAGATCTGCTGGGCGATCTTCGGCGGCGCAGGAGAGGCCGCGATCGACAGCGTCTGATGGTTGTAGGGGTTCGGATAATGATAGAGCGTACCCTTCGGCGGCCCTTCCTCGGCCCAGGTCTTCAGCGTCGTCATGTTGGCATAGGCCGGCAGGTCATAGCCGCCGCTCGCCGCGACGAATTTCTCGATCGATGACGGCTGCGACAGATAGGTGAGCAGGCTCTTGGCCGCTTCCTTGTTCTTGGAGAAGCTCCAAAGGCCCCAGAAATACGGCAGGAACGGCGCAAAGCGGCCCTTTGGACCCGCCGGGAAACCGTGGGTCCAGCATTGCTCGGCGACTTGAGGCGCGTCGCGCTTGGCAACCGCCCAAGCGCTCGGCGGATTCATGATGAGCGCGCCGCGGCCCGAGATCAGCCATTTGTTGTTCGAGGCATCGTCCCAGGACGGCGCATCCGGCGGCAGGAAGGCGATCAGCTTTTTGTAGTATTCCAGCGCCTGGCGGACCTGATCGGTCTTCACCGTGAGGTCGCCCTTGGAGTTGACGAGCTCGGCGCCGAACGACTGGAAGATGGCGCCCGCCGTGTCGACGCTGTCGGTGGTCTCGCCAAGACCGATGCCGAATGCGAAGCCCGCCTTCTGGCAGGCTTCCGCCGCCTTCAGGAAGGTATCCATGTTCCAGCTGTCTGCCTTCGGTGGGCCGCCAGCCGGATACAACTCCTGAACGTCGATGCCGGCGTGCTTCTTCATCAGATCGATGCGGGAGCAGGGTCCCTTGATCTGGCTTCCCGGAGTGGCGGGGACGGCAAGCCATTTGCCGGCAGCCTGACCGAGATATTTCACGGTGCCGTTCACCTCGCCGTTCTGCTTGATCGCCGCCTCCACGACGTCATTCACGGGCTCCAGCTGCTCGGCATAAGCATGCGGCCACCAGGTGTACATCTGAAGAATGTCGTGACCGGATTTGGCCTGCGCTTCGGCGGCAACGGTCAGCTCGATCTTCTTGTTGTTGCTGGTGATGTAGTCGATGGAGACTTCGACCTTTTCCTTCGCTGCCCACTCGTTGACGAGAGCTCTGGAGCTGTCGTTGGCGCCGGGCACCCAGTGGTCCCAGAAGCCGATCGAGAGCTTGCCGGCGGCGTAGGCGCCGCGCACGTAGGGCGCGGTGATCAGGGCGGCGGAGGACATGGCAGTTGCGGCCACAAATTGTCGCCGCGTAAGCTTCTTGCGTGACATCTCGTTTCCTCGCTTTGGCGTTCGTTGTTTTGCTTTTTGTTGTTTTGTTTTTCTTGCCGTCGCCTCGCGTGGCCAGTCACGCGAGCCGCGGAGAATTGGTAGCGCGATCAGATCAGAATTGATCGCGTCTGTCGAGAAATCCGACGCGCGCGTTTCTTGAACTAACGTTGAGTCCGAAAATTCAGTAGCTCCGCGTCGCGCATGTGTCGCGGTGTTGAACCTGGACTGATCCTTTTGCGACGCACACTGTGGTCAGGATCGGCGAGGATCGTTTGAGCGCAATTACGCCGCAGTTCCGAATAACCCTGAACTAACCGGTTCGCAGGACAGACTTTTCGGATGTGGAGGGGCGCTCCTCGATCTGGACCGGAGCGGCGTGAAAACGCTAGAGTTCCGGCGGGCAGACTTTCCGCGATTCCACCCTCCGAGCAGCCAATCAGATCGACATGGAGACTAGAATGATCAACCCGACGCCGCCTGCGCGGCTTCGCCTGCGACGATGGTTCGCGCTCGGGTCAGTCGTGGCATTGCTGTTGGGCGCGGCTTGCGTTGCCAATGCGCAGGGCCTGGTCAAAGGAGTTCAGGAGGGCGCGGCCGCCGGCAACAAGGCTGCAGGCCCGGTCGGTGGCGTGCTGGGCGGCGCGATTGGCGGCGTGGTCGGTGTCTTCACCGGCGTGCTCGGGGTTGGCAACAACAACCAGGCGCCGCCCGCCAAGGACGCAAGCAAGGACGCGAAGCAGCAGGGGGCCGACAAGGGCGCCGACGCCAAGGGCACCAAGGACGCCAAAAGTGGTAAGGGCAGCAAGACCGCCAAGGCCGGCAAGGATGCACCGAAGGATGCGACAAAGGACGTCACCGTTCTCACCCAGAACGGCGCGCCGCAGCTCACCGGCGAGCAGATCGTCGCCAACAGCGATTCCTATATCGAGCGCATCAAGACCGAGCTGAACCTCACGCCTGACCAGGAGAAGCACTGGTACGGTTTCTCCAGCGCCATGCACTACCTCGGGCATAATGGTGCCGAGCGGCTCAATCTGCGGATTGCCCGCGCCAAGCGCGATCCGCCGGACGACATCATCGAGCAGATGCGCAACGAGGCACAGTTCCTGATCGACCGCGCGGCCGACCAGCGCAACGTCGCCGATGCCGCCGAGCCGCTGTTTTCGAGCCTGGACGACAAGCAGAAGGAAGTGTTCATCCAGGAAATGGTGCGCCTCAGCCACGAGCGCGGCCTGGATTGATCGGCGTTTGAGTAAGATTTGTCGCGCTCGACTGCCACGAACTCGTGAATCCCCGCAGCGATGCAGTTATGATTAGCTGCAAATGATCGCTGCGGGGTTGATATGACGACGGGCGCACTCTCCGTTTTCCTGGTCGAAGACGAGGCGTTGATCCGGATGATGATCGCCGACATGGTGGAGGAGCTTGGCCACCATGTTGTGGCCGAGGCCGACAATGTTCAGGACGCGAGCGCCTTCGCGATGACGGCGCAATACGATCTTGCCATTCTCGACATCAATCTCATGGGGCTTTACGTCGACCCCGTCGCGGACCTGATCGAGCGCCGCGGCAAACCGTTTCTGTTCGCCACGGGTTACGGACCGGAATTGCTGCCGTCCTTGCTCCGGCGCAGGCCGATCCTGCGCAAGCCGATTTCAATCGACCAGCTCAAGGCGATCATCGATTCTCTTTTTCCCGGCGCACCGGCCGCCTCGAAAAGCGGATCGGCCTGACGTCCGCTCGCGGCGAATAGCCGGGCAACCTTGCCCTGGGGTAGGTGGAAGGCACTGCGCCCGGCTATCCTGCCGCAGCGGCGCGGCCTGCCCAATTCGTCACGGGAACTTGAAGAAAAGCCGACCGATTCACGCCCGACCTGTGGCCGAGCTGCGGTCTTGTCGGGAACCCGCGACGCGGGCGCGTGATTGGCTTTCACGCCAGCCGCCATCCCCATTGCATCGCACAATGAAAAGACGCTGGGGAAACCCGAGGATCGTGCAATTTGTTTAGGCAGTCCGGCTAGGCTTGGATCGAGGCAGACCGCGCATGGACGACAAACGAAAGTATCCGCGTATCGATATCGAAGAGCTGGCCTATGTCTCCGCGGGCGGCTCGGTGATGAGCTGTGTCGTGCGCAACATCTCGCCTGCCGGCGCGGCAATCGACGTCGACAATCCCGCCTTCGTTCCCCAGCGTTTTCGCCTCGTCATGGCCAAGGACTCCTCGGTCCACGATTGTCGGGTGATCTGGATCCAGAAGAACCGGATCGGACTCGCCTTCGTCGGCCCAGAGGAGGCAACGCGGCGCTCCTGAGCTGCATGCGGGCCGAAAACGA
This sequence comes from Bradyrhizobium sp. UFLA05-108, assembly GCF_059803455.1. NCBI lineage: Bacteria > Pseudomonadati > Pseudomonadota > Alphaproteobacteria > Hyphomicrobiales > Nitrobacteraceae > Bradyrhizobium > Bradyrhizobium sp. UFLA05-108. The sequence goes on from NZ_JBANAZ010000057.1 coordinate 54,305, forward strand.
GAATGACCGCCCGAGGGGCGGCCATTCGATCAATGTCTTGCGGTGAAACTGACCTAAAGAACGTCTCTAATCAACGCGTCTCGTCCTCACATCAAGCCGGCGCTCAGGTCAATGCCGGTCGCCATCAGGCTGAACGAGGCGACGAGACCGATGCAGCAGAAGAAGACGATGGTCTTGAAGGCATTGTCGAACGACCGGACCTCAATGCGGGCCGGCATCTCAGCAAGTGAAAGCATGCTCATGTGAATTCCCCCTGTTTTGATCCTGAATTGCATCAGGTAGGGGAAAGCTCTAGCGCAGAAAGTTTGATACGGGATTGCTAGGCATCCTTAACGGAATCGCAATCGAAACCCGACTCCGCGGCGGGCCGGCAGGGCTGGTGGCCCGGGATTAGTCGCGGCCCGTTCGCAGCACCTTGGCGATGGTATGCGCCGTCATCGCGGCCCGGTCAGAGGCACGCTGCGCGGCCAGTTGATCCCTGGCCTTTTCCTCGATCAGGAGATCGATGAGCGCCAATCGCCTGTCCTCGTCCACCGCCTCGGTCAGCAACCGGTGATAGCGATGGTAGTCAAATCCCACATCCAGCTTACGCATGCCACGCCCCCATATCGTACACACGCACCACGGGCGAATTGTTGTTCAAGCGACGGCAGCGGGCAAGGAGGAACTCGCGTCCGGCGACGTGACCGGTGCAATCAGCTGTGGATTGGCTCGCCTGCCTTGCGCGAGATCAATGGTAGATCGCGCGTCCGCTGTGAAAGAGGTCACAGAGCTCTCGCCTGCCGGGGCCTATAGCTAAGCGGCAGGGCATTGGAATACGCGAATGCAAGACGAATTCGATTTCATTTCGATCATTGTCGCCGTCTGGGTGGCCGGCTATGCCGCCATCCTGCTGGACTACTTCGCGCAGGCCGAGCTTGGCTGGTCGCTCGCGCAGTTGCGCGGATGGGCGTGTCTGACGGCTGACGTTGGCAGGCATGCTCGGCCGCAAGCGCGGTGAGCTTGGCAAACGCCGCTAGCGGGCGACGGGCTATTTGCTCGCATCGGCCGCGTCGATGCATTTCAGCACAAAGGCGGCGCGGTCGCGCAGCAGGATCTTGGCCTGGTCCGCCTTGAGGGCGCAGGCACGCTGCCTCAGTTGCTCGGCGCGGCGATGCTCCGCGGCGTCGCGGTATTCCGGCGCAACCGCCCCTGGATCGACCAGCTTTTGCGCAAAACCAGGGGCAATCAAGACAAACGAAATCGCAATGATCCGGATCAGGTCTTTCACAAAAGTCCCCCCCGAGCCCTCAAACCCCGTGATCCTAACACGGCCGGGGCGGCAAGCCGTGAGGCGTTTCACGCTTGACACCGCAGTCGTGGGGCGAAGGCTCAAGCCGTACTGTGATCGCAAAAAGCCTTCAGGCCGGCAAAGCTGGCGTCCGGCTTGACGATGATGCTGGTCGGAATGGGGTGCAGGTAATCCCGGAAACGTCCCTTGGCCTCAAAGCGCTCGCGGAAGGCGGAGGCAGCGAGGAATTTCGGGAAGCGCGGGACGATGCCGCCGGCGATATAGACGCCGCCGCGAGCACCGAACGTCACCGCCAGGTTGCCGGCGACTGAGCCGAGAATGGCGCAAAACATCTCGAGCACGGTGTGGCTGAGGTCGCAGCTGCCGTCGAGCGCGGCCGTGGTGATGGCTGCCGCGTCGCGTTGCGAAGCCTTTACACCATCGACCTCGGCGACCGCCTCGTAGAGATTTTGCAGCCCCGCACCGGACAGCGCGCCCAGCTCGATCTCGACATGGCCCATGCGCCGTCGCATCGCGGCGATGACGCGCTCCTCGCGCTCCGTCTCAGCCGGCAGGGTCGCGTGACCGGCTTCCGTGATCACGGCCACCCGGGCGCCGTGACGCTCGACGAGGCAGGAGACGCCGAAGCCCGTGCCGGGTCCGAGCACCAGCAGCGGCTCGCCAGCCGCGCCAGTCTGGGCATCGAGCGGGAACAGGTCGGCCGGTTGCAAGGCCGGCAGCGCCCAGGCTAGCACCTCGAAATCGTTGAGCACGTGAACAGCGTCGAGGCCAAAGCCCTCACGGAGCTCCTTCCCATCGATGATCCAGGGACTGTTGGTCATGACGCAGCGGTTGTTCACGACGGGTCCCGCGACGGCGAGCACCGCGGTGCCGACGCACGGGCCATTGACCTGACGGGCGAGGAAGTCGGCCATGGCGTCGCGAACGGTCGGGAAGTCGACGACCCGCGCGTAGGCGACCGGCCCGATCCGGCCGTCCTCCTCCATCAGCGCGAACCGCGAATTAGTGCCGCCGATGTCGGCGAGCAAAGCGCAACCTCTCGTGGTCCGACTGGTCATGTCCTCGCGGTCGCCGCGTCCACCGCCATTGGTGATCGCGGGAACCTTTGTCTCCATTGCTACGCGGTCAGATTCGCATACCACCGCGGCTTGATGATGTCGTCAACGTCGATGCGGGCGAACCGTTGCGCCGGCAGCACTCCGCCCGCGGTAGGCGGTTGCGAAGCGGCGCCGGAAGATCGACATTGAGGCAAGACCGGGTGGAGACCAGCAATGAAGATATCCGACCGGGACGTCCTGCTCGTGATCGACGTCCAGAACGACTTTTGCACCGGCGGGGCCCTGGCCGTCCCGAGCGGCGAAAGAGTTGTGCCCGCCATCAATCGCGTCGCCCAAAAGTTCGCCAATGTCGTGCTGACGCAGGATTGGCACCCCGCCGATCACGTCTCCTTCGCCTCCAACCACCCCAATAAGCGGCCGTTCGAGGCCATCGATCTCGACTACGGTCCGCAGGTGCTGTGGCCGACCCATTGCGTGCAGGGCACCGCCGGCGCCGAATTCCACCGGGACCTCGAGGTCCACCGGCCAAGCCTCGTGGTGCGCAAGGGATTTCGCCGCGGCATCGATTCCTATTCGGCGCTGTTCGAGAACGACCACAAGACCCCAACCGGGCTGCTCGGCTATTTGCGCGAGCGCGAGCTGAAGACGGTGTTCGTCGCGGGCCTGGCGCTGGATTTTTGCGTCCGCTTTTCGGCGGAGGATGCCCGCAAGGCTGGGCTCGAGGTTGCCGTGATCGAGGATGCCTGCCGCGGCATCGATCTCGACGGCTCGGTCGCCGCCACCCATCAGAGCTTCAAGGCGCTCGGCATTCCCGTGGTCAGCATCGAGGCGTTCTTCTAGAAATGGCGCAAGGCACCAAGAAACCGCCGCCCTCGACGGGATCCGAGCCCGGGTCGGATGATCCGCTGCTGTGGCCGTTTGCAGCGGCCAAGCTCGCCATGAACGCCGCGTTCTGGTGGGTAGAGCGCAGCTCGCCCGAGCCGCGTGAGACGGAACTGCCCTGGACCACGCCCAATCAGGTCGCGCTGGAGCTCGCGACCATGCGCCTGCGCGACTGTACCAAGAAGCGTACCGGCCCGCCGGCGCTGGTCTGCGCGCCCTATGCGCTGCATCGCGCGCTGATCGCCGATTTTGCGCCGGGTCATAGCGTTGTGCAGTCGCTGCTCGAAGGCGGGGTCGATCGGGTCTATCTCACGGACTGGCGCTCGGCGTCGCCTGAGATGCGTTATCTCTCGATCGACAGCTATCTCGGCGACCTCAATGTCGCGATCGACGAGATCGGCGCGCCGGTCGACCTCATCGGCCTATGTCAGGGCGGCTGGCTGTCGCTGCTCTACGCCGCGCGCTTTCCGGACAAGGTGCGCCGCCTGGTGCTGGTCGGCGCCCCCGTTGATCTCGCGATCGAGTCGGCATTGTCGCGCCTGGCGCGCAATGCGCCGGAACTGGTCTATGACCAGCTCGTGGCACGCGGCGGCGGCAATGTCAGCGGCGAGGAGATGCTGCGCTTCTGGTCGAGGTCACCGAGTGCGGAAGATATCGCGGTGGCGTTGCAAAGGAGTTTGGCCGAGGAGGGCGGACCCGAGCTCCTGGAGCGCTTCAATCGTTGGAACGAGGAGACGCTCAACCTGCCGGGCAGCTATTATCTTCAGATCGTCAACTGGATCTTCCGCGAGAACCGGATCGCGGCGGGCGACTTCGTGGCGCTCGGCAGACGAATCGATTTGAAGGATGTGAGAGCGCCCATCTTCCTGCTCGCCGGGCTCGACGACAACGTCGTACCGGCGACGCAGGCGCTGGCGATCGCCGATCTCGTGGGCACGCCCTCGATGTTCATCGCGGCGGCATCGGAGCCCTCGGATCATCTTGGGCTGTTCATGGGAGCGCGGACCCATGCTCATGCCTGGCCGCGCATCACCGAATGGCTACGTTCCGATCTCGGTGGTGGCGTTCTCGCACGCCGGGCCTGAGCGACGTACCGGACGACGCCGGTCTTGATCCCGGTCAAAGCCGCTGGACCGACGTGGAGCCTAGAGTGTGACGTGGAGGCTCCATGAGGTTCAGCACACTTCTGGCTGCTCTCGCGCTGCTGACTGCCTCGCTCTCGCAGGCGCTCGCACAGGCCGACGGCATGCGCGGCGACAAAGCGGCGTCCGAGCTGATGGCCGCGCTTCAGTTCCAGCACATCAAATTGTGGTCCGCTGGCCGCCTCGGCAACTGGCCGCTTGCGACCTATGAGCTCAACCAGATCGAAGCCGGCCTCGGGCGTGTGGCGCAACCCATGGGCCGCGCCGATCGGGCTGCCGCGGCGGTAAAGGCCTTGCGCAGTGCCATCGATGCCAAGGACGCCGCGGCTTTCACCAAGGCCTATGGCGATCTGACCAATGGCTGCAACGCCTGCCACCGCGCCGAAGGATATGGTTTCATCACGCTTCAGGTCCCGGCGAACTCGCCGTTCACGGATCAGCTCTTCGTCGACCAACTCGCCGAGGCGCGCGGGCTGGCGCGCTCGATCTGCGGCAACTGCCATGTGGTGTCCGACAGGCCGAACGAACAGCCGGAGTCGCGCGTTCCGGCGCCGAGCTTCCCGGACCTCGCGAGCCGGCCGTCATTCTCCAGCGACGACATCAGGCAGCTTCTCACCTCCGGTCATCGCTACCTCGGACCGAACCAGTCCATGCCGAACCCGCGGCTTGCCAGCCATCAGGTCGAGGCCATCGTCGCTTTGTTCGAGACGCTGCGGGCCGAACGCTCCCGATAGGGATCTGCGCCATTCCACTAAAAGGAACGGCCGCGGCAGCCATGGGGTGCAGCGGCCGGAAGTGGAGTAGGGAGAATATTTAGCAGGACCGTTATGCATGATCGGGAATTGCGTGCATTGATCCGCGTCAATCGGCTAAGAATGGTTCGCAACTGAACAAAAAGGTCCCGCGCGCCATGAGCTTTCACTCGATCTACGCCCACGGATTTGCGCGCGTGGCCGCCTGCGTCACCACCTCGCATGTGGCCGATCCGGCCGCCAATGCGACGGCGATCGTCGCGGCGGCGGGCGCATGCCACGAGCAGTCGGTGGCGGTCGCCGTGTTCCCTGAACTGTGCCTATCCGGCTATGCGATCGAAGACCTCGTCATGCAGGACCCGCTGCTCGATGCGGTCGAGCGCGGCCTTGAAGCGATCGTCGAGGCATCGTCCGCCCTGATGACCGTGCTGATCGTCGGCGCGCCGCTGCGCCATGGCGCGCGCATCTACAATTGCGCGGTCGTCATCCATCGCGGCGGCATTCTGGGCGTCGTTCCGAAGACTTACCTGCCGACCTATCGCGAGTTCTACGAAGGCCGTCACTTTGCCTCAGGGGCAGGGATCCTGGGCGAGGAGATCGCGGTTGGCGACCTAAGCGCGCCGTTCGGTGTCGACCTGCTGTTTGCGGCGGAGGACGTCACGGGCCTGACCATCGGCGTCGAGATATGCGAGGACATGTGGATCCCGGTGACGCCCGCCTCAGAGCTGGCGCTGGCTGGTGCGAGCGTGCTGATCAACCTCTCCGGCAGTCCGATCACGATCGGCCGCGCACGGTCGCGCGCGCTGCTCTGCCAATCGACCTCCGCGCGCTGCCTTGCCGCTTATGTCTATGCCGCCGCGGGTGCCGGGGAGTCGACGACCGATCTGGCCTGGGACGGCCAGACCTCGATCTACGAGAACGGCGTGCTGCTGGGCGAGGGCGAGCGGTTTCGGCAGGGCGGACAGATCACGACCGCCGACGTCGATCTCGACCTGCTGCGGCAGGAGCGTTCGCTGATGGGAACGTTCGACGACAATCGTCGTCAGCGCGAGGCAAGCTACCGCAAGATCGCCTTTGCCTTGAAGCCGCCGGTCGTCGATATCGGCTTCCTGCGCAACGTCGAACGCTTTCCCTTCGTTCCGAGCGACGAACATCTGCTCGAGCAGGACTGCTATGAGGCCTACAACATCCAGGTTGCTGGCCTCGTGCAGCGGATGCGTGCGACGGGGACGAAACGCGTCGTCATCGGGGTGTCGGGCGGGCTTGATTCCACTCACGCCTTGATCGTCGCCGCCAAGGCGATCGACCTGCTTGGTCTGCCGCGTGAAAACATCCTCGCCTACACCATGCCGGGCTTTGCCACCGGCAGCGAGAGCAAGACAAACGCGCTTGCGCTGATGAAAGCGCTGCATACGACTTGGCAGGAACTCGACATTCGCACCACGGCGACGCAGATGCTCAGGGACATCGGCCATCCCTTCGGCAAGGGCGAGAAAGTCTACGACGTCACCTTCGAGAACGTGCAGGCGGGCCTGCGCACCGACTACCTGTTCCGCCTCGCCAACCATCACGGCGGCATCGTCATCGGCACGGGCGATCTGTCGGAACTCGCGCTTGGCTGGTGCACCTATGGCGTCGGCGACCAGATGGCGCATTACAACGTCAATGCCGGCGTGCCAAAAACGCTGATCCAGCATCTGATCCGCTGGGTGATCGCCTCGAAGCAGTTCAGCGATGATGTCAACCGAACGCTGGGATCGATCCTCGCCGCCGAAATCTCGCCGGAACTCGTTCCGGTCAAGCCGGGCGAGAAGCCACAGAGCACGGAGGCCGCGATCGGACCGTACGAGCTGCAGGATTTCAACCTGTTCTATACGCTGCGCTACGGATTCCGTCCGTCCAAGATCGCCTTCCTATCGTTGCATGCGTGGAAGGATGTTGCCGGGGGCGAGTGGCCGCCGGCGTTTCCGAGCGATCGGCGCAAGGCCTACGCGCTGGCCGACATCCGCCACTGGCTCGAGGTGTTCTTGCGACGGTTCTTTGCCTTCAGCCAATTCAAGCGTTCTGCGATGCCCAACGGTCCAAAGGTCTCGGCCGGCGGCTCGCTCTCGCCGCGCGGCGACTGGCGCGCGCCGTCCGACTCCAGCGCAGCCGCCTGGCTCGACGACCTCGAGCGCAACGTGCCGAAGTGACGAAGGCCAACGAAAAAGGGGGATAGGCTGATGGCGGCCGAGCCTGGGCCGGAAACGGCCGACGATCACACCGGGGTCGTCAACGGCCTCTATATGTTCGAGATCGAGATGCGCGACGGCAAACGCGGCCAGGCCAAGGGCGTTGCCGTGCTCTGCGACGGGCGCATCATGGGTGGCGACAGCTATTTCTACTACACCGGCCACTACACCTTCCGGAACGGCAAGTGGCGCGGCGACATGACGGTCAATCAGCACACTGAGGCGCTCGGCAAATCGCTGGCGTTCGGGGGCAGGGAGGTCACCTGCGGTTTCTCCGGCGGCTATTTCGCCGGCGGCGCGGAGGTCGAAGGCATGGCGCTGGTCGGCAAGGCCAGCGTGCCCTTCACGGCGCGGTTGACGCTGAAAGAGGCGATGTAGGCGTGCGTGGCGTCGCCGCACGAGATCATGCCAAATGTGATCTGAAGAGTAATCCTCCGCTGGGGGCCGCCTTGTCAGGTGGACCGTTGTGTTGAGAACTGTCCTTATGGACAGGCATACTCAC